>SBBP01000095.1 GCA_005239655.1 Candidatus Microgenomatus auricola
GCTCAAACTCGGTCTCGATCATGGGCAAATGCGGCAAGCGTTGGACTTACCTGTGCAGATCGGTGGTACCACAATGACACTTGGAGACACGTTTGTGACAGCAGCCGGCGACCAACTCCAACTCTCCGTAGATATGAACGGCAGCATCGTCACCGGAGTGCATTTTTACGATTCGGGTGGAAACGCACTCTCATCGCAAGAGTTGAGTAACTTTCTCAAGTTTACACATACTGACTCCGGCGCAGAGCCTGTGCCGGCTGAACCTCAAGTTGATACTGCAGAGATGGTAGAAGGAATTTTAGGTGATGCGGACAATTTAGACATCACAGATATGAGTTTTCCGGCAGAAGAAGAGCATGCTCCTCCAGCGTTCAAGCCAGGAAGTCCAGAACTGTACGAAGATGTTAAGGTAGAACTCTCTGATACAGCGGCCGGCATTCCTTCTGTTCAAATACCAGAGGCAGAAGTACAAACTGAAGTTGTCCGACCGCAGATCAGTCCAGATGCTCCTACTGAGTTGGTCGATGTACCAGAATCTGCAGCGCCTGTTGTTGACTATGATACACAAATGAACGCACTGGATAAACTCATCAACGATCAGAAGGGTTTCAAACGACCCGTGGAGTTAGCCTCTGGTCATTTGGAGTTTCGCAAGCGTGGAGATGATTACGAAGTGCGGTATAGGGGTTCTCGCGAGTTTGATCCACTCTCACCAGAGATGATGGAACGTTTACACACCGTCGCGCGATTAGATTTTGAAAATCCGCTGGGCGTCATGGCCATTACAGAAGAAGAATACGCATCGGTGCTGCCCGATAGTCACCCGTATAAAGAACGAATCCGCAAGGCGTTAGAAATGCAAATTCAAATGGCGAAGGACATTGGTGTGCAAAATCTTGACGCTGAACGCCGACTGCGAGTGCTCAACGGTGAGCAGGAGGGCGCAGCGCCTGCAGCAACGCCACCACCGCCAGAAGAGACAGAGTAACGAAATTGTGTTAGCATAGGCCGGTTATGGCACTACAAATCGGTATTGTTGGCTTGCCAAATGTTGGGAAGTCCACGTTGTTTCAAGCACTCACACGTATTGCCGTTCCGGCAGAAAATTTTCCGTTTTGCACGATTGATCCCAATGTTGGTGTTGTTGCGGTTCCGGATGAACGACTCGATGTGTTGGCAAAGATTGTGCACACACAAAAAATCGTTCCCACAACGATTGAATTTGTTGACATTGCCGGGTTGGTTGCGGGCGCACACAAGGGCGAGGGTTTAGGCAATCAGTTTTTGCAGCACATTCGTGAGGTCGATGCTATCGCCGAAGTGATTCGTGTGTTCGATGATCCGGATGTGATTCACGTTGCCGGGAAGTCCGACCCGAAAAACGATATGGAGACGATTCACATGGAGCTGATGATGGCTGATCTGCAAGTACTCGACAGCGTTGCAGACACCGTTGGTAAAAAGGCACGTGGGCAGGACAAGCAGGCGCTGACTGAGTTGGCGGTGGTTGAGAAACTGAGAGCGGCGCTGAATGCTGGCACACTTGCCAACGCCGTCGAACTCAACGAAGAGGAGCAAGGCATTGTTCATCGCTACCAACTCCTTACCCGTAAACCGTTTGTGTTCATTGCGAATATCACCGAAGGGGCGACGGGCGACTCGCTGCCGGATTTTTTGCAGGCGATGCATCCTGTTCCGGTGTCAGCAAAGATTGAAGCCGAACTGACTCAGCTGGATAGCGCAGAAGCCCAGACGTTTATGGAGGAGCTTGGAATGAAAGAGACCGGTCTTTCCGCAGTGATCCGTCGTGGCTACGAGACTTTAGATTTGATCACGTTCTTTACTGCCGGCGAAAAAGAAGCGCGCGCGTGGACGGTGCACCGCGGCGCGACTGCTCCGCAAGCCGCAGGGAAAATCCATACTGATTTTGAGAAAGGGTTTATTCGTGCCGAGGTGGTTTCGTATGCGGATTTTGTCGCACACAACGGTTGGCAGGGCGCAAAGGCTGCGGGAAAAGTTCGTATGGAAGGCAAAACCTACATCGTGCAGGATGGTGATGTGATGTTGTTTCACTTTAATTAAATTCGAGTCCTGTCTGTCGCTTTGGCCTAACGCGTTTGCTCTCTCACTCGCTATGAGTACACGCTCGCTCCGAGAGCAAACGCTTTCGGCCAGCGCGAAGGGCAGGTGCTCCGGCCAAAGCAATAGGCGACAGTTCAATTTATTGACGAGAAACAATAACGATCTCACGTCCAACGGTGGATCGTGGGCGTTTGTACAAAAACGTTTTTTTGATACGAAATTTCGGTGCAACAATCTTCGCGATATCCAAATGTTTTTCTGCGCGACCAAAGACCCAAAACGGAAGAGCGGCGACAATGACACCATCTGGTGCTAACAACTTCTCGAGTGCATCGAATGTCTCACCATAGAGTTGCGTCAACTGTTTTTGCACATCGGCGAGCACCTGCGGTTTTGGTGATGGCGGGCCAAGGTCACCTTCAAAGACGATACGATTCATGGAATGGTCACGCAGAGTTCCGCTTTTCGCTAAACGTTCAGCACGCTCGACAGTCAGCGGCACAGAAGGCAACCCCATCCACTTCAAATTCCGTCGTGTATCATCGATGGCTTTTGTGCTGTGATCATTGCCGCGGACATGCCGAAAGCCCATCAACAACGCCTCTTGCAACACGGTTCCGGAGCCACAGAACGGATCAAGGATGACGTCGTCACGCTGCGGCTGCGACAGGTTCACCATGATTCGAGCAATTTTTGGTGGCAACATTCCTGATCGTGCATCACGGCTTGGTCGTCCAAAGTCTCGGTTAGAAAATGCGCGAAACGGCTGCACTGTAAGCGTTCGGCCAAACAACAGTTCGCCGCTGTGGCGCTTGAACAACACCACCTCGACACCGTTTTTGAGCAACCGTTCGTTGTGCACGATGACTGAGGAGAGAACAACATCCTGCGACTCGACGAATCGCGCTGAAGTACCAGCCTGTTTGAGCGCGCGTTTTATCGCCAGACCTAACTGGTGCAACGTTTTCCAATCCGCACGAACCGGCACATGTTCTTCGAGTGCATAGAGCGAAAAACCAAAATGGAATTTTGACCGTTCATCAATTTGACCAAATAGCCATTCAATCACCGTCTCTTCATCGAAGTCGCCGATGAGTTCGACCATCTTCACCGTTCCTCCTAACCGCTCCATGAGGAGATCCGGATCTAGAACAACGGAGCTATTCACCAATGCTGCACTGTGGGCGAATTCTACAGTTATACCTTTTTTATCAGCCAGGACAGCCTCAATTTCGGCAAACGATAGCTGTGGATGAGAGCCAAGGATGAATGCATAGTGATGTGCGCTCGTTGACATGCACGGATTATACCTCGTATCATGAAACCAATGAAAGACTATCGAAAGCCAATCACTGTTGTCGCATTTTTGATACTACTGGTCGGCATGATGTTCGTTCTGCCGCATGATGATGTTTTTGCAGTGCCCACCGATCTGACCACGGGCGATTTTGAATCGTGGGCATGGATTGGAATTCCGAACGACCAAAATGTGACCGAAGGAATACTGACATCATCGACGCTTGGTTTTATTCATCTCAACTGCGACAGTTGGGGAACGTGTACCAGTAGCACCTATCCGAACTATCCTAACGTGACTATTGATGTGGAAACTGGAAACGTTGACGGCTGGGCATGGATCGGAACAACTGATACCAGCACCGGGTACAGCCTGGGGTGGTTGAATTTTGATCCGGACCCGTTAGCAGACGCGACCTACGCTGACACATCGTGTACAGCGCCAAACTATTTTCCTGCACCACCATGCAACACGGCACAGATCGACACCTCAAACCAGCAGAGCATCAGCGGTTGGGCGCGCTTTGAGACACTCGCACAGTACGGCGATACAATGCTTGGAACCACAAATCACAATAACGATTGGGGATGGGTGCTCTTGCGCGGAGAAAATTCTTCTGACAGTGATGAGTTTGGTGTGCTTTACCGCGACGGTCATTTGGATGGGTGGGCGTACTCTGGTGGCGGTTCGCTCCCTTCGGGGAGTTACACGAACGCTGCTGGTTTCGGTTGGATTAATTTTTCCGCATACGGTTCTGGCTCAACCACCGGACCAGTCGTTGGGTATCTTTCGACTGAACGCGGAAATGTCTACTCCGGCGGCGGAATCACGAACCCGTCAGGAACGCTGTCGCCATCGCAGTATAACGCAACATTTATTTTACTCAGTAGTGGAGGGACGGGAAGCATTGTGAATTTTAACAGCGAACTGCTTGGTGAAGGTAATATCACCCAAGAGGACGCTTCGACGATGTATTTACCGGATTCGACACATGACTATGAAAATCAACTTGGCAGTTTGGAGATTGATAAACTCACCACGGTGGTTTCAGGTTCAGAAAACATCTACGGTGATGAAGTCGTGGCACTCACGTCGTTTGCAACGCTCTCCGGAGACGAGGCGCTCGATGGCAAAGTGATTCTCGTCGACGATGGTTCGAGCACGGAATACACGATTTCAGACGCCATCACGTTTATCAATGGCACGTCGCTGGGTGCTGATGGGAGCGGACTCATCATTGTTGATGGGAATCTACGGATTGACGCAAATCTCTACTACAATAATACTGCTCTGACTGACATTAAGAACCTGGCATCGGTTGCGTGGATTGTGCGCGGCAATTTAACGATTGGTGAAAATGTTTCTCAAGCCGTCGGTTCGTTTTTTGTGATCGGTGACGTGACGAATGATGGAACGAACGACGGTGTCATCACCACAGAGGCAACGAGCGCGTCGCAACTGGTGATTTACGGTTTACTGATGGGGCGTTCATTTAATTTTGAGCGAACCTATGAAGGTGTGTTTGGCAACGATGAGCCCGCAGAACTGATTTACTACGATGGTCGCATCCTCAGCAATACACCGCCGGGGTTACGCGACTTCGCATCGGTCTTGCCGATCATCAGTTCTGAGTAGAAGGATTGTCAATACGCTCAAAACATGGTATAATTTTTTTGATCTTCCATTTTGTTTTTCAAAT
The DNA here is from genome assembly GCA_005239655.1 of Candidatus Microgenomatus auricola. GTDB lineage: Bacteria > Patescibacteriota > Patescibacteriia > UBA9570 > XYC2-FULL-38-9 > Microgenomatus_B > Microgenomatus_B auricola_A. The sequence continues at coordinate 5,079 of SBBP01000095.1, forward strand.
AAAAACTATGTCACTCTTCGGATCCCCAGAACGGTTCATCGGTGTCGATATTGGCAATTCCGCGCTCAAAATTGTTGAACTAGAGAACGTGAAAGGCCGGCCAAAACTGTTGACCTACGGTTATATTGAGCAACCGAACGAAATTTTGACCTCAAACACCACTGAAGCACGCGAGGCAATTGTTCGTGGGCTCCATCAAGTCCAAGAGTCTGCGCGTACGTCATCACAGAATGCGGTGGCTGCACTGCCGAGTTATACGGTGTTCACTTCGATTATCCACCTTCCGGAGATGCCAAAAAAAGAACTCGTGGCCGCTGTGCAGTGGGAGGCTAAGAAGTTTATTCCCATGCCGTTGGAAGAGATGATTTTGGACTGGAAAATTCTGTCCGACCACGATGTGAGCACACCGTTTGCCGCAAATCAAACGGCGACGGCCGTTTCTTCCGTTCCCGGTAGCCCCCAACACCCGAACGCAACGATTCAATCTCACCCCAAAACATTTTTGAAAATTTTACTCACTGCTGCGCCGAAGGATTTGGTGTCGCGCTATCTGGAAATTTTTAAAGAAGCGAAGTTGAATCTCATCAGTCTCGAGACCGAGAGTTTTGCACTCGAACGCGCATTGATCGGTCGGGATAAATCAGCAATCATGTTGATTGACGTCGGTGCAGTGGCGACAACGATCAGCGTTGTCGTGGATGCGGTGCCGCTGATTAATCGCAGCATTGATATTGGTGGCCATACCATTACGAAAGCTATCGCCAATAGTTTGAACATTGATGTTGACCGTGCCGAGCAGTTCAAGCGTGATTTTGGACTGTCGCAAACGTCGGGAGCAAGTGCCGGACAGATTCCAAAGAGGATCGAGTTCATGGTGTCATCAATTATCAACGAAGTGCGTTATGTACTCAATCTGTACCAGAGTCAAGGCCACGGTATGGTTGAGAAAATTATTTTGTCCGGCGGTTCAGCGTGGTTGCCTGGAATGACGCAGTACTTGAGCCACGTGCTGGGTGTGAATGTGTTTATTGGGGATCCGTGGGCGCGAGTCATGTATCCATTGGAGTTAAAACCCGTGTTGCAATCCATTGGACCACGCTTAGCCGTTGCGGTTGGTTTGGCGATGCGAGAGATTAGCTAAACCGTCATGTCCGACGACATTAATTTTGCTCCGTCATCACGCTCGAGCCGTACGCCTTCGCAACGCGGTGATATTGAATATACCTCGGGAGAGGAGACGTCATCAACACCACCAAAAAAAAAGCAGCCGGCACCACCACCGCCCGCGAAGCAACCTGCGGCTCACGCGCCACAGAAAGAACGATCTTTTTTTGCGTGGAGAAAACGTCGACAGACGAGCACAGCCGCTGTACCACTCAATCCACCGCCGCTCACCGCAGCGCCGCACCACAAGAAAGAGCAGACAGTCCCTGACCTTATGCATGCGTCAGTGGACGCTCAGCTGAAACCGAAACAACCCGCACTCTCGCACTTGAAAGAAGTCGCCCCAAACTTGTCGTCAGGGTTGCCGCCGTTACAGTCGTCACCGGTGAGGGCTCCGCAACACGAGCCGACCCCTGTCGAACCACACGCGGGACGTACACTAGAGGAGCAGAAAAAACGGTTAGTAGACGAGCTTCCGGTTGCCGAAGTCAATTTAATTCCCGAACAGGTATTAAGTGAGTTTGAACGGCATAACCGTTTACGGGATTTGGGTTATGTTGGGCTCGCCATGGTGGGCGTGGTGTTGCTTTGCTACGGTGGACTCAACATCTATCAGCAAAAAATTACTACGGATACTGAAGCAGTTAAGGTTGATATTCAAAATCTCGAGCGGCAGATCGCATCCTATCAAGAGTTGCAATACAACGCAGAGGTGTTGCGTAACCGGCTCAATAGCCTCACGGAAGTTCTCACCACACATATCTACTGGACCCCATTCTTGGAAGTCGTTGAAGGCGTCACCCTGCCAACGGTGTATTACGAATCGATGACGGGTTCTGTGTCAACGCGTCTCTTTACCTTCGATGCGGTGGCGCAGTCGTACGATCAAATTGCACCACAGGTTGCTCTGTTAGAAGCATCACCTTACGTTTCTGCAGTGGAAGTCAGTGGGGCGGAACTCTTTCGTCCGGAATCGATTATTTCGGAAACCGAGAATACGACAGCGACAACCGAAGGTGTACAGTTTAAGCTGAGTGTCCAGTTTACCGCCGACGCGTTTTTTCATCGTGAGAACTGACGCCTATGTCACCGATCCATTGGCAACCTCTACTCAACACAGTCAATCGGTTCATTGATGCCAATTACCGTTGGTTTGTAGTGGCCGAGTTGCTACTGATTGGTTGGTTTGGTTGGGCGTTTCTCCTCCGGATTGAGTATCAACACATTCAAAACTCTGGTATTCTCGAATATCGAAACCGTGTTGAACAGCGACAGAATCGATTGCAAACCCTGAAGCAGATGCAGGAACTTGACAATGAGATGGCTACACTGCAGCAGGAGCGTTTGCAGCAAATCGAGATGGTTCTGCCAACAGGGATTGATCCGGTCGACGTGATGAATCGCATGCAAGAATTTGCAGCTGCGGCAGGTGTCACACTATTAAGTATCGATGTGGTACAAGCGTCCTCGACCGATTCGACTGCAACATCGGTCGGTGCGGAAAGTACGGAACTCACTGTCTCCTCGTTTGCAAATGAGGGTGTGCATACTGCGATTGTGTCGATTAATATTGAGACGGCGTCGGGATCGTATGCTGATTTAAAGAATTTTTTAGGCACCCTGGAGTCGTTTACGCCAATTCTGAATTTGCGCAACCTCACCTATGCACCACAGACGACGAGTTTTGCTCTGCAGCTGGAGACGTACTACATTGATTCAACACCGTGATGGTTCATATACATTCAAAACATCACCACGCGGCACGTCGCTTGCACAGCAACCTGCGATTTCGAGAGGTAGTGCTGATCATCCTTGTCGGGACGCTCGGGGCCGTTGCAATCTATACCTCTCGTGATAACAACACCGCCTTCGGATTATTGAACCAGCCGGTATACGCTGATTTTGTTCCTGTCGAGATCACCTTTCGCGATGACACACTTCTCAGCACATCGTTTTTGGAACTCGATCTACCAACAACAATCGATAGCGCAACACAAGTACGCGCCCAACTGTTTGATGTCACCAACCCACCGGAAGTACAGTCGTTTTCGGCGCTCAATACGCGAGTGGGTGGGGAAGTCCTGCTCTACTGGGAGTTGCCAGAGGGCGTGAGTGCGGTGAACATCTACCGTCTCGCTGGTGAAGGAACAACGGAAGAACAGATTGCCAAACAGTGGTCAGACACCGTTTTTGTTGACGATGCGTTATCGCAAGATACCCTCTACACCTACCGCATCACAGCCACAGTCACTGATGCGACCACCGGCATTGCGTATGAATCACAGGCTTCACAAACAGCCTCCGTACTTCCGGAGGATCGTATTCCGCCGCTGTCACCAAACGAGATCTCGATTTCATCCGTTTCTGTGAACGGGAAGGCTGCACTGCGCATCCTCTGGACTTATCCATCAGATGACGACATCGCTGCAGTGCGTATTTTCCGTTCTACGTATTTTGGTACGCGAGGAGAACAAATCGCACAGGTTGAATACCCTAAAGCTGAGTATTTTGATACCACGGCACCAGCAAATACGACCGTATACTATACACTCGTTGCCGTGGACGAGGCTGGCAATGCCTCGAGTGCGGATTTTCAGTCGCCACTTCCTGGCAACGCCTCGCCGTTTACTCCGTTTGGTCTGCAAACACAATGAAAGAGAGCGACCGTATAGCCATCGTAGAGCAGTTGCAGCGGGAGGGTGTGTTGACGCAAGCACAACTCAACCAGCTCACCGTGCAAGCGCAATCGAGTGGTGGCGATGTGCTTGATGCCATCGTCCAGAATCAACTGGTGACTGAAGAGCAACTCACACAAGCCAAGGCCAGTGTGCTTGCAATTCCATACGTTCAACTGTTGGATCAAGAAGTCTCCAACGATGTGTTGAACGTCATTAGTCAGGATATTGCCGAAAATTACCAAGTCGTTCCGTGGTCAAAGCAGGGAAATGAAGTTTCTGTCGCACTGGTCGACCCGCTCGATTATAAAGCAATAGAAGCGTTGGATTTTATCGCGCGTCAGGACAAGCTGAGCATGAAGTATTTCATGACATCACCGACAAGTTTGCGTTCGGTATTACATCAGTATGGTAATTTAAACAAAGAAGTCGAGAAAGCGTTGAAGGCGCAGGAGAGCGGAGAGCTGTTGAGCGACCGAAGCATCGAAGAGGATATCGAAGGCGCTGAGGTTTCGGTGAAGAGCGCTCCCATTTCCAAAATGGTCGCAGTGATTCTCCGTTATGCGGTGGAGGGGAGCTCATCAGACGTGCACATTGAGCCAAGCGAAGACGGCACACGCGTGCGCTATCGTGTTGATGGTGTGCTGCATACGTCGTTGCACTTGCCAAAAAATGTTCACAATGCAATTGTCGCACGCATTAAAGTGTTAGCGAACCTCAAGCTCGATGAGACACGCTTGCCCCAAGACGGGCGTTTCCATATGACCGTTGAAGGTCGACCTGTGGATTTTCGCGTA
>SBBP01000156.1 GCA_005239655.1 Candidatus Microgenomatus auricola
ATCAAACACTAACGATGGCAAGGCAGCGATGGTGGCGTGTGCGCGATGGATCGTTCCAAAGGCATCGTTCACATAAATATCTACACCTTCGGCCAGCTTCTCGGCAAAATACAAATCGTTCGCCTCTTCCTGCGCGTAGAAACGCACATTCTCGAGCAGCAGCACGTCACCCGACTTCAGTTGTTTCTTTTCAACAGCAACGGATTCGCCCACGCAGTCATCTACAAAACAGACATCCTGACCAAGGAGTTCGCTCAACCGTTTTGCGACAGGCTGCAATGAATACTTCGAATCACGCTTCCCTTTTGGCCGTCCAAGGTGTGAGGCGATCACGAGCCGCGCTCCTTTTTCCAACAGGTATTCGATCGTCGGAAGTGCTGCTTTGATGCGCGCATCCTCGGTGATGTTGCGAGCAGCATCGAGCGGCACATTAAAATCGACACGCAGAAAAACGGTTTGGTGTCGCACGTTCAAGTCACGAATGGATTTCATCGCTTTGATCAAATATTATTCAGGGTCGTTCTTACTCATCATCTTCATTCCGGAATACCACAGTGTGCACGCTTTCATGAACGGAAGCACAGTGCGGAAGTGTCGGAAGTCAACATACTGACGCATAAACCAACCAATGACGCCTTTCACGATGTACTTCCCGCCCGGCAGGACCACAATACCATTTTTTCCGCCCATAGTAATCACGAACCCTTCGTCTTTGACGTGATACGCCTCGAGTGACTCGCGCTGCAAGAGATGGAACACATTCCGTGCTGCAACTGGACCTTGGTGCACGGCTTCGTGTGCAGTCATCGGTGTGTAGACACCGTCGGCAACTTGGCATTCCGCAGCATCGCCAATCACGAACACATCTGGAAACTGTTGTGATTGCAAGGTGTTGTGCACAGCAATTTGTCCTCGCGGTGTGAGCGTAACACCCGAATGCTCTAACAGACTACTCGCCTTGACTCCTCCGGTCCAAATGATCAGATCGCCAGTCAGTGTTTCTCCGGTTTTGGAAATCACTTTCCCCTCTTCGGCGTGCGTGATCACAAAATTGCTTTTCACGATGATGCCGAGCTGCCGCAGTCGTTTGTACCCAGCGCGCTGCACACGTTCGTTGAACTGTGGCAAAACTGTGCCGCGCCCTTCGACAAGCGTCAAACCAAAACACTGACGGCTCATGATGCGCTCGCACATGGTCCGCAGCTCTGCAGCAAGTTCAACTCCTGCTGGTCCGGCGCCACACACAATCACGTGCACCTGCTCTTTTTCCTCCATGAGGCGCTGAATGGTGCTGCGAATGGTCACAGCGTCCTGTATCCACTTGAAGGGAATGGAGTGTTCGGCCATACCCGAAATACCGAAGTAGAACGGCTCGCTCCCTGGAGCAACGATGAGATAGTCGTAGTCGACTTCGCCCTTGCTGGTGAGCACCTGCTTGTTGATTGGGTCAACGGATTCGATCACCGCCTTCAGAAATCCAACGGATTCCTGACCAAGCCCAATGCGTACGTCAATGCAAACGGCTTGCTTGAGTTTCTTCTCGTCTGTGATGTCCTTTGCCGCTGAGGCGATTTCGTAGAGATCCGGTGTGAAGAGTTGAAAATCATTGCGGTCGATCACAATGATTTCGAGGTCAAACTGGCTGTTCTGCTTTCGGCGGCGTTTTTTAAGTCGCCCGAGTTCAATGGCTGCAGACAAACCACCAAAGCCAGCTCCAAGAATGACAACTTTCTGGGTTGTGTGATCGTTCTGCTGCATATTGCCTTCATTATAGCGGTTTTTCCTTGTTTTTTCAAGTGCAAGGGAAACACGCCGCCCACTCCCACGCGCAGATGGGGTCGCTGTTGCGGTGATCGCGAGTACAGTCAAAACACGCACAGCATCCTTCAATGGGTTGTGCTCAGGTCAAAAGGACCTTCTGCCCGCAGTGGTGACGACTACTCTCTTGTAATGGAATTTTCCATCTTGAGGATATCTTCTCGTAGCTTCTCGCTATCAGAACCGTTACCACAGATACCGACCATGCGAATGATCGTCGTGTCATTGAGGCGAACGACAGTTTCAATAATGTATTCTCCAGTCGACTCTGCATGAGAGTAAATTTCGTACTGTTTCCCTTGCAAATCATCAAGACTCACTGCTTTCTCCGATGTGACCTCTGACACACCAAACAACCCCTCACCTCCTGCTCGCGCTTCTATAGCTTTAAGCTCCTCATCGAGGTACTGAAAACAATCACCATCTTCTTGATCTTTTTGGCATATCTCCATTTCGAAGAGTGCCTGGTTCGGAAATACATATTCACTGTCACGTTCTCCTTCTTGAGGATCCGGCCGTGTCAGCGTGATGATCTCTGATGAGTTTTCTTTCCATTCTGCGATTTCTGTTGTCCAGTCATCACCTGGCAATTCGAAGGAAATGGGATGGGCAGTTGCGATGAAGTATTTTTTTCCAGCACGCACTTCGATCGTTCCCGTTGGAGTTGCTGGGAGGGTGTACGCGTCTGCAGTTTCGCTAAAGGCGAGCACGCGCTGTTCTGCGTCCTGCATTTCATTTTCCCAGTATGCCTGAGAGAAGAATTCTTCGGGGGTGACGTCGGTCACGGCATAGTCATCTGCAATTGTCACACGGTACAAGAAGTGCCCTGTAGTTTGTTCTTTGTAGGTAGCCATGACTACTTGCTGCTGTTCAGTCAGAATGAGAAATTCAGCAATGAGATCCTCACTTGTATCGCTTGGAAGAAATGAAAGACCCTTTTCGTGCCGTGAAAACGCGTACGTGCTCCGTGTTGCTTTTTGGCCTTGATAGTCTTCTTCTGTAGTTTCTATTGGTTCAGTGAATGTATTCACAGACTCAAGAAGATGGTTCGTAAACTCGCTCGCCTGGTTTGAATCTTCATTCGACGTTATTGTTGAAGTATGACACCTGGCTGGCTGCGTTTGGAAGTCGCCTTCTGCATTATTACGATTCGTTCCATAGGAACACCACAGTTGATTTGCATCAAGAGTAAGTGAACTTTTATAGTCTAGTGTGCGGAAACTGATCCACGAAGTAAAATCACGCCGACGATTTTTTTGGTAAGACCATTCTTCCTGCGTACTTACGGTTTTTTCACCCGCAAGTACGGTGCGTTGGTATCGAAATACGTTCGGATTTGTTTCGCCAAATGTGTGCTCGATCGATGCGGCGAGGAGTTCGCGTGGTTTGAGAACGCTCTGCGACGAGTCGCTAGTTGTATTCATTGACGGTCGATCCAGTGCCATCGAACAGCCTGTAGAAATGATGGCAATGCCGACCATAAGGAAGAGAAATTTTTTCATAGTGCCTATTAATGTTTGAACTTTTCAAAAAAGAGGTTGAGGGGACGGGGTGTCTACCTGCATGGTAGCGTCCCCTCGCGACGCTGTCAGTAGCTGTACTGCGTCACCGAGTTGTCCGAGGAACGGAAAATGAGGTATCCGTTCTCGAAATTCTGCCTGGCTCCGCCGGAGACTGGGTACTCGTCGCCGGTCGGGTATCCGAGTTTGCAGTTCGTGGTGTCAGCCGGGCCACCGCAGTCGTCGTAGTACTCGTAGAAGCCGGTTCGTACCAACCAGGCGTAGTTGGTGTTGTTGATGCAGTCCTCGCCGTCGCCGTCCACCCCGCTTGTGGGGCAGAAGTCTCCGCAGTTGCAGCCCAGCGCCTGGTAGTAGATGGCGCAGTAGCCGTAGCTCCCGCCGGAGTAGGACTTGGAGAATCCGAAGTCGTCCGGTGCGGTGGCTGTCGTCATGGTTGCCGTGCCGACAGTGGCGCTGCCGCCATTGTCGCTGCGCGCCTC
>SBBP01000101.1 GCA_005239655.1 Candidatus Microgenomatus auricola
CTACAGAGCCTCCTGCTGTAGAAGCCGCGCCAGCAGTAGAACTCCCAACGGGTGCGTATCTATCACAATTTTTCGATTCGAGTGCCACGTCAGAAGCACGCGGAGAGGCACTGAAGCACGTGATGGATCGCATGGGTCATAATGTAGGTCCAGATCGATCATTCTCAATGCGAAATTGGAATGTTCGTTTTTTCTCAGACTCGAGTGGTCAGCTTTCCTATGCCATGCGCGGAGCAGACGGCAGCGTGATTTCTGAAAAGATCCCTCTCAGATCGGATGCGGATTGGCAGAATTTATCAAAATACATGCACACTGAGGGTGAGCATTTGAGCACAAAACGTCCAGCAACTGGATTGTTTCAAGGGGTGCATTCAGAGCCTCATTTCACTCCAGGAAAAGTTGCAGGCGGTATACGTACTGCTGACGCTGCTTTAGATCGTGCAATCGATGCTCCATTTCACAAACTAGAAGATTGGATTCAGGGAGAAGGACACGCCGACCCAGAGCGTGTCGCAGCAGAACTGCGCGCGGCAGGAAGAACTGAGGAAGAAATAGCAATAATTCTCAAACGACTCGAAGTAACAACACATGAAGAGCTGCCCCTAAAAGAAGGAATGCCACATGCGACTCATGCTGACCGCGTCGGAGCACGTGAAGCGGCGGGTGCCGCTCGCAAAGCTGCCGCTGACGCAAAGGGCCGTGCGGCGCTCGACGCAGCAGAGGCCCAACGTGCTGCCATCCGCCCTCCGAGCGAGGTGAACCCCGCAGCACAAGCCGCAGCTGTGGCGGAAATCAACACGGGCAAAGTCACCCTCCCATCCGGAATGGTTGTTGAGTTCGAGCCACACGGACGAGGAAATTTCCGTATCCAGTGGGACGAACGGACGCTCGTTTCACGAGACGTAGCAACTGCACGACTATTCAACGGCGATGAGTACATGCGCATTATTCGCCACTACGAAACCACAGATCCTGCAGGAAAAATTCGTGCGGTTGAGGAACAGGCCGTCAAACTGGCATCGCTCATGCAACTCCGCGACTACATGGTCGCAAACGGTCTCTCAGAAAGGCCGGAATTTGCTGAAGTGCAGGAAACAATTGCAAAGACAAAGACTGATGTTTCTCGTTTTGGGCATGTGATTGTAGATGACCCTGACTATGGCAAGCCATCAGGCGGCCAGGTTGCTGAGCGTTTTGTTTCCTTCCATAAGGGACGAGTGCCAATGGGAAGAGACACCTCCGTTTCCTTCGAAAACTTCAAACCCGGTCCTCACATTGATCGGCCAGTGGTGATTGAAGCAGAACCACGCGCGCAGCCGATCGTACGACCTCCTGAAGCAGCCCGTGGTGTTCCTGCACCAGAGCCCAAGGCACCAGCTGTTGAACCAGCATTTGCCGAGGCTCAGCAAAGCCATGCCTCGCTCATCGAAAAGATCAAGGCCTCTGGGTCAGATCAATACGTGAACCGTGAAGGTGTCACATTTCAGATGCAGCGAGATGGTAGTATTCAGGCATACATTCGTGGCCGTTCGTTTGATTTAGGAACAACAGCCAAACCAAATATTGCAAATGTGAAACTCGTCACTGAATACCACGCTGGATCGGTGTTACCTGAACCTGCAACACCGAAACCAACCCCGTAGTTCAATAGCGCATGCATGAAAACAGCGAACACTCTTCATTGTTGAAGGGCCTCAACCCTCAGCAAGAAAAAGCCGTCACACACGGTGATGGCCCGTTGTTAATCATTGCTGGTGCAGGAACCGGAAAAACAACCGTCATTACCCGTCGCATTGCGTACCTCATTGCGACAGGGCAAGCAAACGCAGAAAATATTCTTGCACTCACATTCACTGAGAAGGCTGCTGCAGAAATGGAAGAGCGTGTGGAAACGTTGCTTCCCTATGGGTCGCATGATCTGTGGATTTCCACTTTTCATTCGTTTGGCGAACGGATCTTGCAAGACCATGCGCTCGATATTGGTTTGCCGACGGATTTTAAACTGCTTTCTGAAACTGAACAAACGCTTCTCCTTCGTGAACACATTGATGAGTTTGAACTGGACTACTACCGACCAAAGGGGAATCCCACGAAGTTCGTTCAAGCGCTCATTTCTCATTTTTCTCGCTTGAAGGATGAAGCAACAACTCCAGCCGAGTATATTGCCTATGCAGAGTCACTGCGTCTCGATACAGATTCAGAATTCAAAAAAAGAAAAAAGGGTCTGTCCGATGAAGAGCAAGCAAAAATCGATGAGGTACAACGAGTGATGGAAGTCGCAAACGCCTACCAACAGTACGAACAGTTGCTGCATGAACAAAACGCACTGGATTTTGGAGACTTGATTGCGCAGACCATGCATCTGTTCAAAACACGTCCGTCACTGTTGCAAAAATACCGTGAACAGTTTCGATACATTCTCGTTGATGAGTTTCAGGATACGAATTACGCTCAATATCAGTTGGTGAAGCTTCTCGGAACACCGAAAAATAATCTGACAGTTGTCGCAGATGATGATCAGGCAATTTACAGTTTCCGTGGTGCGTCTATGAGTAATATTGTCATTTTCAAAAATGATTTCTCACAGAGCACCGAAATTTCCCTCATCGAAAACTACCGTTCCACCCAAAATATTCTCGATCTTGCCTATCAATTTATTCAGAACAATAACCCAAACCGACTTGAGCAGCGACTCAAAATCAATAAACACCTGCATGCGCAAGTGAAAGATGCAGGAACCATTGAACACCTGCATGCGCAATCAATTGAAGGGGAAGCAAAACTCGTCATTGATAC
>SBBP01000074.1 GCA_005239655.1 Candidatus Microgenomatus auricola
ACAACTTCCTGATCCGAAGACGATTGCACAAGAACTCACAACGCACTCCGTTGAGGTTGAAGAAATCAAATCCACTGGCGATTTCAACGGGATCGTCGTAGGAAAAATTGAAGATGTGCAGAAGCATCCGAATGCCGATCGTCTGCATGTCTGTCAAGTTAATGCAGGCGACGCGACACACACGGTCGTCTGTGGTGGAATCAACCTATCGAAGGGAATGCTCGTCGCCTTCGCACAGACGGGTAGTATGGTCAATTGGCATGGCCACACTGATCCCGTTGAACTGAAAGCTGCTTCAATTCGAGGTGTGATGTCAGATGGAATGATTTGCGCCAGTGAAGAAATTGGTCTTTCACAAAAATTCCCGGCAACGAAAGAGCGCGAAATTCTTGATTTATCACCGACACGCGCGAAACCCGGAACTCCACTGACCATGCTATTCGGGGGAGGGGATACCGTCATTGACATTGATAACAAATCCATGACGCATCGACCGGACCTCTTTTCGCATCGAGGTATGGCACGCGAGATTGCTGCGGTCTTTCGCTTGCCTGTCACACTTGCCGTTGCACCACGTCTACCGAGAACATCATCTCGTGTCGCTGTTGATATTCACGATGTGAGTGCATGTCGACGTTACGTTGGAATTGAAATGAACGTCACCGTTGGTGAGTCACCCGATTTCATTCGTCATCGTTTGGAGGCATGTGGAATGAAGTCGATCAACACTATCGTCGATATCACCAACTTTATTTTGCTGGAATTTGGCCAGCCGGTACACGCTTTTGATGCAGACACGTTGAACGGGAAGATCACGGTTCGCCGAGCAAAAAAAGGAGAACGCATTGCAACACTTGATCACGAAACACATCTGCTTGACGAACATATTTTGGTGATTGCAGACAAAAAAGGGCCAATTGCAATCGCGGGTATCATTGGCGGATCAGACAGTGCGGTCACGGATCAAACAAAACGCATCATTCTTGAGGTTGCGCACTTTGATGCCGTGGTCACACGAAAAGCCAGTCAACAACTTGGAATCCGAACAGAAGGAACGCTGCGCTGGGAAAAAGGCCCTTCTGAGGAGATGCCAACAGAGTCTGCTGCTGCAGCGGTTGAGCTGCTCAAAGCGTATGCCTCTGGATCGGTACGTGCAGTCACTGATCACTACCCCAAAAAGAAAAAACAGAACGCCGTACAACTCAGTAGTGATGAAATTGTACGACTTGCAGGTATCGAAATTCCCACGCACGATGTGAAATCATTTTTCAAACGATTGGAATGCGAAGTACACGTGCGTACGACGAAGGCACTGACCACCTACACCATCACACCACCATGGTTCCGGATGGATCTGCATACTCCTGAGGACTGTATTGAGGAATTGATTCGCCTCTACGGTATTGATCGAATTCCTGAGCATCAACTCGTTGCAACACTCTCTACTCCTCAACATGAGCCGGAGGTGATCACCATGCGCTCCGTACGCAGTACACTCTGGGCCCTCGGGTGCACGGAACTCTACAACTACTCATTTTACGGTGATGATCTCGTGAAAGCGGTTGGGTTCCGACCGGACAAGGAGCATATTGAGGTATTGAACCCACTCTCAGATGACCAAAAATACCTGCGTGTCAGTGTTGTACCGCGCATGCTTGAAGTCGTTTCACGCAATCAGCACCATGCAGAAACGCTCTCTGTATTTGAAATCGGTCATGTCTATTTTTCGGATCGAGAAGTTCGTCAGCTGGGCATCATGGTCATGGATGATGAGAACGCCTATCGCATAGTGCGCGGCATTGCGGAGTCTTTGCTTGCACAGCTTTCAGTACCATTCACGGTCAATCCTATACAGCAGACTGCGGATTGTGAATTTTGGAGCATGTACTCTAGTCAGAGCGCTCTACGCATTGATGTGAGCGACAAGAGTGCAGGAACGATTGGCGAGATTGATGCTGGAGTACTCAAACACATGGACATTCAAAAACCAGTTGCGTTCTGCGTGCTGACGATTGAAGCACTCACACCTTTTCAACATGCCGATTTCAAAATGAAACCGCTTTCTCCCTACCCATCAATCCCACTCGATCTCTCATTAATTGTCGATCAACAGACACCGTGGTCAGAGATTGAACATGTGGTCAGCACACATGCCAAAGAGTTATTGAAAAAAATCACGGTTTTTGATGTCTACGTAGGCAAGGGGATTCCTGATGGCAAAAAAAGTATCAATTTTCGAATGATTTTGCAGTCTGATGATCGCACACTTGAGATGTCTGCGATGGAATCTCTACGTGATCGAATTGTGTCTGATGCGAATAAACGTTTCGGTGCTCTCTTGCGTGACAAATAAATTTGCTCTATCGACGCAGTGTACGACTGGCCTTGTTTGTGCTGGATAAACGTGATATACTATTGATCGAACTATGGCAAAAAAAACAGCGAAAACAAGCGAATACGGCGCAAAACAGATTACCGTACTCGAGGGATTAGAACCGGTCCGCAAACGACCGGGAATGTACATCGGTAACACCTCGCACAAAGGACTGCATCATCTCATTTGGGAAGTCGTCGATAACTCTATCGACGAGGCGATGGCAGGGCATTGCGATCAAATCGATATCAGTCTGTTGCCAGATCAATGGGTTTCGGTTTCTGATAACGGCCGAGGTATTCCTGTTGAAAAACATGCCAAGACAAAAAAATCTGCACTGGAAACTGTGCTGACGGTTTTGCATGCCGGAGGAAAATTTGGTGACGGGGGGTACAAAGTTTCCGGCGGTTTGCACGGCGTCGGAGTCTCTGTGGTGAATGCACTCTCAAGCGAACTTGTTGCTGAGGTGCGCCGTGATGGCAAATTGTGGCGTCAGGAGTACAGACTGGGCAAAGCAAAAGCAAACGTCAAGGCAGTAAAGAGTGCAAAAGGTACAGGAACGGCTATCTCATTCAAAGCTGATGATTCGGTGTTTACTGTTCACGAGTACGATTGGAAATATATTTTGGATCACTTGCGTCAGCAAGCCTACCTCACAAAACGGGTGCGATTTAACCTGCACGATGAAAGAGCTGAAAACACTCAGGAGTATGGTTTTTACTTTGAGGGCGGCATAGCCTCATACGTGCGTCACATCAATCACAATAAAGATTTGGCACAAGAAACCGTGTTCTATGTCGAAAAAGATCAAGACAACATGAAAGTTGAGGTTGCTCTGCAGTATACGAAAGAATTCAATGAGACAGTCTACACATTTGTCAATAACATCCATACGGTTGAAGGGGGATCACATCTTGTTGGTTTTCGTACGGCACTCACACGGTCACTCAATACCTACGCACGAAAAAATGGGTACCTGAAAGAAAAGGATGAGAATCTCAGCGGTGAGGACGTACGAGAGGGTTTGACGGCAATCGTGTCCGTAAAGATTCCCGATCCACAATTTGAGGGACAAACAAAAGAAAAATTGGGCAATGCTGAGGTTCGTCCAGTCGTTGAAGGAGTCTTTACAGAATATTTCGGAATTTTTCTTGACGAGCATCCGCGCGAAGCAAAAGAAATACTTGGGAAATGTTTACTGGCGAAGGAAGCACGCGCTGCGGCAAGGGCTGCACGAGATACGGTCCTGCGCAAAGGAGCACTGGATGGAATGACTCTGCCGGGAAAACTTGCAGACTGTTCCTCGCGCAAGGCAGAAGAAAGCGAAATCTACATTGTGGAGGGTGACTCTGCAGGAGGATCCGCAAAACAAGGCCGCAATCGAGAATTTCAAGCGATCCTTCCACTCCGAGGGAAAATTTTGAACGTCGAAAAGTCGCGTCTGGACAAAATGCTGCAAAATAACGAAATGAAATCGCTGCTTATTGCATTGGGAACCAACATCGGAGAGCAGTTCGATATCGCAAAACTTCGCTACCACAGAGTTATTATCATGACCGATGCCGATGTTGACGGTGCGCATATCCGCACACTCCTTCTCACACTGTTCTATCGTCATTTCCCACAACTCATTACTGCCGGGCATATCTACATTGCACAACCGCCACTCTATCGCATTCAAAAAGGGTCACGGGTTGAATATGTTTTCTCAGACAATGAAAAAGAAAGCATGGTTGCAGAAATGCAAAAGGGCAAGGAGGAAACAGCAATCAGCATTCAACGCTACAAAGGCTTAGGCGAAATGAACCCATCGCAACTCTGGGAAACCACCATGGATCCAAAAACACGCACACTGTTACAGGTCACGATCGAAGATGCTGCAAAAGCAGATGAAATCTTTGATATTTTAATGGGTTCAGACGTTGCGGCACGCAAACGGTTCATCCAGACACGTGCCAAGAGCGCCACGCTGGACCTCTAAATGAGGTGGGGATCGTCATTCTCGTCGGAAAACTGTTTTACTTCTTTCTTCCCGCTGGTGTTGCAAACATGGCGCCAGTCATTTTTCAAAATCAGTTCAAATTTTTGGCAAAGCCTGTTGACGGTGGAAAAACACTCGGAGGGCAAGAAATTTTTGGCAGTCATAAAACGTGGCGCGGCTTGATTGTTGCAACAGTTGTCGGTGGGTTATTCTTCAACCTTGAAAAATTTCTTTCAGGCGCTATCCCTCAAATCGCATCATGGTCACCATTTGATCTCACCGTTGTCCAGTGGTGGTTTGGATTCGCTTTTGCCGCAGGGGCAATTCTCGGGGATCTGATCAAATCATTTTTCAAACGTCGATTTCGACTACCACCAGGGGCGGTCTGGTATCCATTTGACCAAATTGACTTTCTCCTTGGTGCCGCACTGGTCGCAAGTTTTTACTATGCATTCACTCCCGTCATGTGGATTTTGATCATCTTTATCGGCAGCGCACTCCATATTCTTGTCAATCATATTGCCTATTGGCTCAAAATAAAAAACACCCCGTGGTAAGGAACAAGAACTACATCATCAGCATTGATGCGGGAACAACGAGCGTACGCGTCGTCTGTTTTGACCGCGCACTCCGCGTTGTCGCAAAAAAGCAAAAAGAAATTCGACAGTACTATCCAAAACCGGGCTGGGTTGAGCATGATGCGACAGAAATCTGGCAAGTCACAGAACGCCTTCTTTCATCTGTGCTGCGTGGACGGG
>SBBP01000009.1 GCA_005239655.1 Candidatus Microgenomatus auricola
GATGTACTTCGCTTCTTTGGCGTCTGCATCGATCGTGCGCCCGCCGAAACCGATCACGTTACCGTGGCTATTGTAAATAGGAAACATCACGCGACCGCGGAAACGATCGTACCATCCGCCGGTTTTTGGGGAACGAAGAATCAACCCTGCACGTTCCATCTCTTTTTCGATGAAATTCTGTTTCTTGAGGTTCTGCAACAGGCCGTCCCAGGCATCTGGACTGTATCCGATTTGAAATATTGAGATAGTTTCGTCATCCAGCCCGCGCTGCGCAATGTACGCGCGCGCTTTTTCGCCGTCTTGCGAATTGAAAACGGTTTGGTAAAACGCCGCTGCTGCTTCGAGGCAATCCAACAATCGCGTTCGTTCGTTTTGTTCTGTGCGATTGACTGGCGTGAGTTCGACGTTGGCTTTTTTTGCCAGCATGCGCAGTGCTTCCACGAATTCGACGCCCTCAATCTCTTGCACAAACGTAAACAGATCGCCTCCTTTGCCGCAGCCGAAACAGTGGAAGAACTGTTTTTCTTCTGATGCCGTGAAGCTGGGCGTCTTCTCATTATGAAACGGGCACAGCGCCTTGTAGCTGTTACCTAGTTTTTTGAGCGGGACGTACTCCTGGATGACCTCAATAATATTGAGTCGCTCTTTGATTTCTTCGACGGGGTTGGCCATGACGTGACTCTACAGAATCACTCTCGCTTTGACAACTCTTACCATTGGATCCTATCCACGGCTATAGAGAGATGCAAACCGGCCTTTAGCAACAATCTTTTTGACCTTATCTCCTCGAAAAATTCTTCCGTTCGCAGCAACATAAACGCCCGGGTCGACAAACTGCAAGTGAGCAAGTGCAAACGCTAAATTAAATGGTCCATCCGAAAATGTAAAACCGTCCAAAGGAATCATTGAGCCGGTGAAGATAACAGTTTTACGAGTGTTTGATAGATGCTTTAACAGAAAACGAGCTGTCGCTGGCATAGTATAGGTGCCATGCGTAATGATGTAATACCGGGCTCTACTACGCTGAATGGTGTTCAGTATTTTCTTGCGATCTCGGGTGTTGATCTGCCGACTGTCTTTCATGCAGACCTCTGTGAATTGTTCCTCCAATTAGGATAACTGAACTAGCATACACGAAGTAGAATACAACTTTTTCGACTATGCGTGCTTCATGATTTTGTATGTCGCCGAATCCACCACTGTTTGAGCATCGGCAACGACTGCGTCGACAAGATATATCCCGCTGCTGGAACGCATGCACTCAAGAACACTCGCTGCACATCCATCACGCTCAGCAACACAAATGCGACAATGTACGTGATCGCGGCAATGCTCCCAATCCGAAACCAACTGGTCTCCCAGGCTTTATCCGCCTCCACTCGGTTATTGCGCTCTTCAATCTGCTGGATGCGTACACGCAGGTCGTCTTTGTTTTCGTCCATACAAAACAGTCTACCACAAACCCCATCACATGATGAAGCCTCTGTTTGCCTCTTCAAATATGCTATACTCCGTGAGCTCAATTTTGGAGTCGACGATGCGATTTTCCTATGGTTGGCAAACGCTTTGGCCGCACCAAAGTATGTATATCCGTTTCGACGGTGAGCAGTGGCAGGTGCACGGCAACGCCGACCACGACCTGCCTCGACCCCTACACGGCCCGATGCCTGGTGGGGATCTTTTTTTATCTACCCTTTGGCTGAAAAACCGGAAAAAGTGAATTCTACTACACCTTCTTGTACACCATCAGCACATCGCCGTCGGGCAACAATACTGGTGATGGATCGCAGATGATGGGCGTCGCTGTGTCTTCGCTGCGCAGTGCGGCTTCCGGCTGGGTGAGTTCATCAAAAGTGACTCCGTCTGCGGATTCTTGCGTGGCAATACCTTCTTTACCGCATCCGTAGAGATGCACCATATTCTCCGCATCGACATATGCTCCCGGAACTCCACCGCCTGCCCATGTCGCTTCCTCGAGGGAGAACGTGAGTCCGTCATTTGATGTGGCGATGAGTGTTTCAGGACCTTTCGAAATATACATAATCCAACTGCCGTTGTGCTCGATGACATCTGGATCAGTGATTTTTTCTGCAGTAAATCGTACGCCATCTTCCACGGTGAAGTGGACGCCGTCTGAAGAAAGAGCAGAGTAAAAGTTGTTCTCGCCTTCCATTCTTGAGGGATCGCCGACAGCAAACTGTGCACCATAAAAATACATGCGCAGCCGGCCGTCAGAGAGTTCGACAAGCGACGGATCAACTGCGGTTCCAACGTCGTCATCGCCTTCAATGATAATGGCAGCGCGTTCAGACCATGTCTCACCGTTGTCTGTTGAACGTGCGTAGGCAATCTGTTCTGTGCCCGGATCAGTAAACGTTTCAAAACTGGGAAAATACATCAAGAGATCGCCGGCATTTCCGGCATCAGAATCCTGGGTGAGCAACACCACTTCTGGAACAGAGGCTTTTTCAAATACCGCCTCTGTGCTGTCCGCAAATGACTCCGGGTCGCTTGAACGTGTCACATACACTTTGTGTTCAGTCACATCCCTGCCGCCCGGCTGCAGGGAAGCATTGCCCTGCTGCTGGTTTTGCTGCGGCTGGCCGTTCACACTATTGAAATTCCCGTTCACTCGTGGCGGTTGCACATTTGCTGGGCCGTTTTTGAGTTGTTGAACCTCCTTATAGTTGAGTACACTCAACGTCGCCGCAACAACCGATGCAGCTGCAGCAATGATGCATAATACAATGATTCCTGTTTTCATGCTCTCATATTACTCACTATTTGCATTTTGTGCCAGTTCCAAAGCATACTCCGGCCACCACTCACCCGCGGCTGGCCCGCCGTTACATTCGCCATCCGATTCCCCGGGCTTCTTCACCCATAATAAGGCGTCAACACGGTGATGCGACGTCTCTGTTGTTGGCGCATGGCCAAGTGCACGGCCAGGCGGGTTGCACCACTCGCCGTTCCGCGAGCCGTTTCCGTTGCGACTGGTGTCAATCACAAAATGTTTTCCGCCCACGCGAGCGGAAAGCCGTTTTCCGAATAGTCGTGTGCGTTTTATTCTGTAAAAATTCGACACGTTCAGCGAAAATCCATCGGCGTTTGCAATCCCTGCTTTCTTGAGTCGGCGAGCCATGGTGCTCTCCGAAATCCAGTTTGCATGACCAGCGTCGATGTACACGGTGGTCGCCGGTGCGGTTTTGAGTGTCACCACAGCATCGGCAAGCAGTGCGAAGCGTTTCTTGCGTTGCTTCTTCGTCAAGCAACCACTCCCTGCGAC
>SBBP01000060.1 GCA_005239655.1 Candidatus Microgenomatus auricola
GCTGCAGGCATACGGCACAGTCGATGAGTTGAATAGCCACATCGGATATGCGCTGGCGTTGGAACAGGAAAATCCGTCAGACGTTGGCCTTGGCATGCTGTTGATTCCTGTGCAAAATGAACTGTTCATCATTGGCTCACATTTGGCGACTCCGTATGCCGAGAATGCGGTACCAGATTCTCTTCCGCACTTTCCCGCAGATGCCGTCAATCGCTTGGAGCGACAGATCGACATCCTGACTGCACAACTTTCGGAACTCAAAAACTTTATTCTCCCCGGTGGTACGCCGGTTGCCGCACAACTCCATATCTGCCGCACGGTCTGCCGTCGCGCCGAACGTCACGTTGTCGAACTCTCGCAAACCGACGTTGTGCTGCCGAACATCATTACCTATCTCAATCGACTATCCGATTTTTTGTTCACGCTGACCCGCAGTGTGAATCACAGTCACGGCGTTTCCGACACACCGTGGAAAAAAGTGTAAAAAACCAAAAACCTCAGATTGACGGTTTTCGCTGAGTGATTTATACTACGTCTATCACTGCCCACTAATTATTTTTTGGGCATTTTATGACCCCAAACACCAAGCAAGCTAAAATCGACAGCATCACCAAAGACGTAAAGGATCTCAAGGGAGACGTTAGGGGCCTTAAAGGAGACGTAAAGGATCTCAAGGGAGACGTAAGGGGCCTTAAAGGAGACGTAATAGTATTGAGTTTAAAGGTGAACGATCTTGAAGACAAAGTAAACAAAGGTTTTGCTGCTGTTGATCGAAAATTTAATAACATTTTTACAATCTTGGATAATCTCACCAAAATGCTCGGTGACGTACGTACAGATCAACGGGCAATGCTTTCACTCTACAAAAGGCTCGATGAAAAAGTCGAAGCTCACGATAAAGATATCGCTCGTATCAAGACGCGCTTGAAAATGGCTGCGGCTTAATCCGGGTAGTAGTCCGTCACTGGGACACTGCCGTTCTCTGAGATCGCTAAGCCACGATACAGGTCATCGTATTGACCATCAGAGTTGGCAATGCGCACCGTATAATAACCGGCGGGCATTTCGCTGATCGGCATTTCCACCACAATTGACGTTGACGACACCACATAGGTGTTCACCGCTTCGTGCGACCCAACGAACGCCGTCGCACCGTTGCGAAAATTCGTTCCGACAAGCTCAACCGAAGCGGTATCACCAGAAAACCACTCTTTTGCGATTGTGCCGGGGGTCACGGAAGTCGCGGTTGGAGCATCTTCGGTGTACGGCGGCTCACCCGAAACATCAATAGCACGAATCAAATCGTTGTACAGTTCGGCCACAAACAACGTATCGCCGATCTTCAACAACCCTTTTGGATTGTTGAACTCCGCAGCGCTCCGTGAACCATTGTGAAACCCACGGCTCCCAGAACCTGCAACGAGTTTCGTCACACCCGCGCTTTTGTCCACCATGCGAATACGCTGGCTGCCCACTTCAGAAAAATAGATGTCGCCGTTGCGTGCCACATGTAACCACTCCGGATAAGACAGTACGGCGCGGTCAAGCGTGGCATCCAAGTTGCCTCCGCTTCCAGTACCAACACGCGTCGTGACCGCTCCGGTCTCCAGATTGATTTTGCGAATCGCGTGATTATTGCGATCAGCCACAAACAAAAACGTTCCGCTTCGACTGCGGGCAATCCCGATTGGTGCATCAAATGCTGCATCTGTCCCTGTCTCATCAACAAATCCCGCATCACCGCTTCCGGCGACTGTAGTCACTCTTCCTTTATTCTCACCACTCACCGTCACCCGACGGATTCGATTGTTGCTCGCATCGGTGACGTACAAAAAATTCCCATCTTTTGACAACACAGCTCCTGTTGGTCGGTTAAAATACGCGCAACCAGAAACTCCTGTTTCAAATTCGTTCGGACAGGCATCACCGTCGGCAAATCCGTTCTCTTTGCTGGCGGTCATGTTGACGAGCCCCGCACCAGTCAGATAACGCGTCTCTCCAGTTGCGATCACCACTTCACGAATGCGATTGTTGTTGCGGTCAACAACGTAGAGTTTCTTACCGTTCTTTGACACGGCAAACGATGTCACATCAGAAAAACGTGCGACATCACCAGTAAACGACTCCTCATCGTCGCTGTTGTAGTTGTCGATCACCGAACCCGCAATCAAACGCGATCTGGTCAAGTCGTCACGGTCAATAGCACGAATGCGGTTGTTCTCGGAGAAATAAATTGTCTTTTTGTCTTTAGAACGTGCCAAAAATTTTGGATTACCAGTGAGGACCGGTTCGCTATCCTTCACATTAAATCGATTGGCACCGGCAAACAAACTATTCACGTTGGCATCATCCAGGTCGTATTGCTGAATAATGCCAATACCGGTCGCCGCAACGTAGAGAGAGCCATCATGCGTGGTGAGTCCGCGCGGATAGTTAATCGAAATCATGTTGCTGTCTGAGGCAAACGTTTCCACTGTGCAGCCAGCGAGATCTATCTTGCGCACCACATCGTCATAGCCGTTCCCATCGCTCACGTAGAGAATCGTGTCGCTATACACATGAACGCCCCACAGGTTGCTGAAGGTTGCAGAGGAACATGATCCATTGTCATCGCCTTCTTCTCCGCTGCCCGCCACGTTGTTCACGGTTCCGGTGGACAGGTTCACACGCTTCACTTGATAGCTGCCGCTGTTGGCGATGTATGCATAGGTGCCGTCATCGCTGATGTCCATTTTTTTTGGTGATGACAAGCTGGATGTGACCGTACTCACTGAACCGCCGCTTGTGGAGACCTTCTTCAATGCGTTGTTGCCTGTGTCGAGGATGTAGAGTGTGCTGTCGTAGACCGCCACGTCTTCTGGCGCGTTCAAGTCCGTGGCGAGCGTGGTGACGACGCCGTCATCGATTTTCTTGACGCTATCGTTTTCCGTGTCCGCAACGTACACCGCACCACCACCCACATCTACTCCTTTGGGTAATGCGAATGCAGCTTGGCCGGCACTGCCGATTGCGTCGCCGTACGAACCAGTCCCTGCAACAGTTTTGACTGTGCCGTCGGCTTTGATTTTGCGGATGACATTGTTGAAGGTATCAGCAATGATGAAACCACCATTGGTATTCACTTCGATGTCCTCCGGAAAATCAAAGTAGGCATTCGTGCGGAACTTCCCGTCACCGTAGTAGACTTTACTGAAATAGGTTACTGTGTCGCCGAATGCCGCAAAGCTTGCGAATGGTAACCACAAGCCTACGGCGAATGCGATCGATGTACAAAGTTTTTTCATGTTGTTTGTGTTTATGGGGCTCAGGAACGATGACGAACCGGATTAAGCCGCAGCCATCTTTAAGCGGTTCTTGATGCGAGCAATGTCTTTATCGTGAGCTTCGACTTTTTGATCGAGCGTTTTGTAGTTAATGAATTGGGCTTTTTGCTCGTCGAGCTTGTCATCCAATTTTTTGGCCAGCATATCGAGCATGTCAAAAACCGTATTGAATTTTGTTTCCATGGCAGCGAAACCTTTGTCGACTCGTGTCTCTACATCAGACATTTTCTGTTCAAGTGAAAACGTGCGTAATTTAACGAGCTGGACCTCTCCTTTAAGATCCTTGACGTCGCCCTTGAGGATTTTGACTTCGCCTTCGATGTTCTCGACTTTGCCCTCCACGTCATTCACCTTTAACGAAAGGGTTTTTAAACCTTTGTCGATGCTATCGACTTTTTTGACGATTTCTCGTTGCGTCTGCTTTTCCGTGGTCTTTGTTGTACGTTGCGACATAAAATGCCCAATACAATAATTAGTGGGCAGTGATATTCGTATTTTAGGTCAGGTTGTTACTCCTGTCAAAATGATAATAAAGTAAAAAAAGTGAGGCCGGGATCCCAGGGAGTTTTTTATTCTCCAAGGGACCCACGGCCTTTGACTCGACACGATCGCTCGCTACTACGGCGCGGCGGGCGCCTTCTCCGGGATCCCGGCGGCGACCAGGAACCCCGTGGAGTTGGTCGGGCACGAACGCCCGATCTTGTGGCCAAACCC
>SBBP01000015.1 GCA_005239655.1 Candidatus Microgenomatus auricola
ATTGTTGAAGGAAAGCTGAAAAAATTCTACGACGAGAACTGTCTGTTGTTGCAAACCTTCTTCAAGAACGAAGAGCAGACGATTCAACAATTATTGACCCAAGCCATTGGGAAGATCGGTGAGAATATTCGCGTGCGCCGCTTTGTGCGCTACAGTTTGGACAGTTAACCATTTGCATCAGGCCTATGTCACAGGTCCGTGTCGCTGAAATCCAATTTCACCCATGGGATCGTTCATATTTTTTTGATCCCGTCGGTTTTGATTTGAAACTCGGTGATCGCGTGGTGGTCGAAACACAAATTGGCCAGGAAGTCGGCAAGGTGATTGTTTTTGGCGAAGTGGCACCGCACGAGTTGGAAACTCCGTTGCAGCCGATTCTGCGCATGCTCTCGGTTGATGATTTAGAAAAGATCAAACGCCAAGCAGAAGGGAAGGCCGATGCGCTCAAGGTTGCTCGTCAGCATGCCTCGCAGTATCAGTTGCCGATGAAGTTGATCGATGTGGTGTTTTCGTTTGATGATCGACGTATGACGTTTGCCTTTACGGCAAACATGCGTGTGGATTTTCGAGATTTGGTGAAGGTGCTCACAGCACATTTTCGTCGACAGATTCGATTGCAGCAGCTGGGATCGCGCGATGTGGTTGCAGAAATGGGTGGCATTGGTCCGTGCGGTCGAGAGACCTGTTGCTCAACTTGGTTGAAGGATTTAGGAAATGTGAGTTCAGAGTTAATTCCGCTCCAGCAGTTAGAGCACCGTGGGGCAGACCGGCTGTCGGGGTTGTGTGGTCGTTTGAAGTGTTGTTTGGCGTATGAGTCCGAAGGCTACCGCATGTGCAGTGCCAAAATGCCAGCGGTGGGAACATTCATCAAAACAAAATCATTTGGAGCAGGTGAAGTGGTCCATCGCAACATCTTGACGCATGTCATTACATTGCGTAACGAAAACGGTGAGACGCATGACATTGCATTGGGGTGCGATCGCGTCGGTTGCACCGGCTGTTCAGCAAAGAATTGTTGTTCAAAGTAGTATGCAGGTTTTTGATTGGATTCTTCTCGGTGTTGTTACGGCTGCAGTGATTATTATTGTGGTGCTGGTGATCCAACAGTGGAAGAAGTTGCGGCTGATTGATTTGGATGCGATGCCGAAGGAAAAGATACGCTCGCGGAAATATCAGTTGATTGAGGAGCGGTTGGACCGCAAGACACGTGGCGTGCGTGATGCATCAAAACGGGTGTTATCGCCGTTGCGAGTAAAATTGTCTGAACGGATGCGACGCTACCATCAGCGGTTGTTGCAGCTGGAGCGGAAGTACCGCCTCGCTGTTGGTAAACCGAAGACTGAGGAGGAGCGAGAACGACGGCGGCAGAAAGTTGCGGCCTTAATGCAGCAAGGTGAGCAAGTGTTTACCGATGGGAATTTCGGCGAAGCAGAGCAGATTTTTTTAGATGTCATTCGATTGAACCCGCAAGAGGTCGTGGCGTACGAATATCTCGGCGAAGTGTATATGCAAAAGAAAGAGTACGATCACGCCATCGAGACGTTGGATTTCGCACGCCATTTGAATCCAAATGAGGATCGCATTTACTACGACTTAGGAATGGTCCATAACCTGCAGGGCAACACGGAACAGGCGATGGATTACTTGAAGGAGTGCGTGCGTTTGTCTCCAAACAATCCCCGCAATCTCGATTCGCTTTTGGAAATTGCCATTGCCGCTAAGGATCGTGTTACGGCAGTCCAAGCGTTGCGTCAACTGAAAGAAGCCAATCCCGAGAATCAGAAAATTGCAGAGTTGGAGGAGCAGGTGAAGGGGTTGTAAAGGATTTTTTTTTGTTGTATTATCCAGCGGCACATGCCGTTGTAGCTCAGTTGGTAGAGCACATCCATGGTAAGGATGAGGTCCGCAGTTCGATCCTGCGCAACGGCTCACTGACACTTACTACACAATTATGAATTGGAACGAAGTCGATGGAAAATTGGTGAAGGAGTTCACATTTGCAAATTTCGTCGAGGCCTTGAAATTTGTGAACGCTGTTGGTGAACGCGCAGAAGCGGCGAAGCATCACCCGGACATCCATCTGTATTCCTACAAACACGTCCGAATTGAACTGTCCACGCATGATGCAGGTGGTGTCACAGAGAAAGATCACCAACTGGCACAGCAGATCGATCAGTGCGGTTGAAGGTCACACTATTGGGGTGTAGCTCTGGTGGTACAGCGCTCGACTGTTAATCGAGAGATCGCAGGTTCGATCCCTGCCGCCCCAGCCAATGAGGGCAGATCAAACGGCATAGTATACCGCGGGCAAATATCGCATATGCCGGAACGTTAGGCGAGATTGGTTTTCCAGCTTGACGTACTCCATTTTTAAATAGTAGTGTGCCACTGCATCGCTCAACCCGAAACGAAGGAAGTCCCATGTCGTGGATCAATTCCGTGGCAGCAGCCAAGGCAGCGTTCCCTCACCTCGATTGGAGAGACGTGGACGCGAAGGATGGTGGCGAAGTGGCGTTCGCCATCTGCGGCGGCAACAAGGAAACCGGGGACGTCACGATCTTCCTCGCTATGGGCAACGGGGCCATGGCGCCCCTTCACCGCCACCGCGAGCGTGGAGGCTGGCCCTTCCGCGAGACGATCACGTGCTTCGCCGGCGTGATGTTCGGCACAAACCCGCACGACGAAAGCTTCGTCCTCAAGGCGGGTCAGTCCGTGGACCTCATCGACGACATGCCCCACCAGCCTTACGTCCGGACCGACGGGTTCGCGCTCGTCGTCTACCGTCAGCCGGCGGGTCACGACCTCGTGGAGGTTTAGGCCACTCGATATCGGCTCCCCACTCGTACGTTCGCGTGCAGGTGTCGGGAGCCCCTTTTTTTAAAACGAAAAAAAAGAAAGCCAACTGGCAAATATCACATATGCCGGAACGTTACGTGTCATTCAGTCGCATGCTATACTGACAGGCGTAAATCAAAAATAGTAAGGGATGTTTTTCTCCGATAAAATTCATTGTAAACAATCTACGTTGTGCGACGGGACGGGTGTGTTTGCGAAGCTGCCGATTCAGCGCGGAGAAAAAATTTTAGAATTTGCTGGGGAAATAAAAATTGGTCTTGGGAATAACTACACCCTACAAGTTGATGAACATACACATCTCGGCAGGTCAGGTGATATGGACGATCTTGTGAACCACTCCTGTGAACCAAACTGTTTCATTCGTTTCGAAGATCTTTCGCTCATCGCGCGACGTGACATTCACGGCGGTG
>SBBP01000076.1 GCA_005239655.1 Candidatus Microgenomatus auricola
AATATGAGCGAAAAAAAACCGGTGTGATGCCGATTTTGCATAGAGTCAAAAGCTCCCATAAAAAAAGAGGCCCCTGCATCTGGTTCGATGAGGGGGGCGGAGGGAGTAGCGGCGTTCAGTAGCTGCCGCACTCACGCTCCATGGCGTACGGACCGTAGCCGAGACCCTGCTCCGGGTCCCAGAGGTCCACGCACGGGAGGGGGTCGAGGAGGTCGAACTCCTCGAACTCGTCGTCCTCCGCGGACTCACCGGCGATCACGTCGATCGCCCGGTTGCCCGTGGACACGTCGTAGAGGTTCGCCATCTCGAGGTTCGGACTGAAGCGCCCATCCTCGTAGGTTCCCACGTTGACGTGCACGAGCCAGCTCGAGCACTCTTCGGGGTCGAAGCCGGTGAAGACGTCGTCCTCGAGTGGGCGGACCGCCTCGGTGTACCCGGTGCTGTCGTCGCACCGCAGGCGGACGTGGGTATAGACACCCTCGCACCACGGCGCTCGCGCGTTGCGGATGACGCCCACGAACGGGACGGCCGCAGTGTCGTCGTCACCGTGCTGCTCCTCCTGCTCGGCGTGCGCCGAGTAGTCGTAGCACTCGTCGGTGACGGTAGAGTCCCCGTCGTCGCAGTCGAGAACGTCGCCCTCGCCCCGACAGTGATCCGGGTCGAAGACGTATCCGTCGACGTCCTCGTCGGCGAGGTTGCACACCTGCCCTTCCTGTACTGCGGTCGTCCCCTGCGAGACGACCGCGTTCTCAGTGTCGCCGGTGCAGCTGACGATGAACATACTCAGCATGGAAGCTCCTGGGAAAAATTCTGTCGCGCCAGATGTTATGCCGATCCAAAACCCATCACTGGGTTCTCAACTGGCACAACATCAAAATTTAAATTTCAAAAGAGCCTAAAAAATTCCTTCGAGATTATTTAGTATATGCAGCAAATCAATAAAAGTCAATGGTTGCTGTGTACACTTTGTGGAGAACGCGCAGAAGAAAAAACCTACTGACAGTTTGTCAGAGTCGTCGATTCTTGTAGGTTTCCTGTGCTATCCACATAGATGCAGTAGACAGTGCCGGATGTATTATACATGAGCAACCCATCCTTAATCACCGGGTTTCCGCTTCCAAACCCTGTGCCCGTGTAGATCTTATAGAGTTCTCCAGAGTCCAGTGCGCTCGTTGTTGCTTCACCAACCCAAAGCTGTGTTCCATCAAATTCAATCGCTGTGGTATTAATGGCCGTCATGTCGGCTGAATATGCACTAACGGTTTGGTTGGCAACATTGTAGTACCCGATTTCGTCAGTGCCGACGAACGCAATCCAAATGTTCGCTCCATCAAAATCGAGGTGGCGAGGACCCGTACCGAGCGAGGATACATCAATCGTCGTTGTGGCATTAGTTTCTGGGTCGATGCGTGTGAGTGTGTTGTCAGTGTAGTTTGATACCCAGATATGCGCGCCGTCGTAAACGAGTGAGTGCGGAGTATTTCCAACGGTAATCTGTGTGACCGTGTACGGTGAAGCGTTGTCAATTTTGTACACGAGATTGTTGGTTTGGTCGACTGCCCACGCATATCCGTCGGCAAAAATGATGTCATTAATGACTCCTGTCCCGCTCTTTCGAACGGTTGGTGAGCCTGAAAAATTCGTCCATTCCTCTATGGCATCGTCTGAGCCGATCCACACATCATCGCCATCATGCATCACACAGTTTGGGGTATGGGTGGAGCCAGTCGTGTCGGTAGTTGTTGATCCGTCAAGCATATTTTCGATGAATACACTGTCCGAACTGCTACTAAACACATACATAGCATCCTGTACTTCAACCATATCTGCGACACTCAAGAGTGACGTGTCCGAGTCGTGAAGCTGTTGGCCAGTGCTCACATCATACCGATAGAGTGTTGCTGCGGTCATGCCAGAGTAGCCCAGAACCCACAATTGAGAACCATCGTAGACCATTGATTTTGCGTATTCACGGAAGCCGATATCACCAACATTGATTCGCACTGGTATAGCGTTTGGACGCACTCCATTTCCGGCATTTTCATTTGGGTAAAATTGTCCGCCTCGATACGCACCATCGTTCTGAATAAATCCTCCGTTGGTGTCGATGGCGGTATCAAAATCATCAACCGTAATATCAATCGCAGTTCCGTCAGTGTTCGTGCTCACGTCTAATGCTGTCCCACCGAAACCAGATGTAAACCGGCCTGCAGTGCCGTACTCCACGTTCGACTGAATACCAACCGCATTTGGGCTATCGGCCATACTCACGCGCACACCGTATTTCGTAAACCCAAACACACTGTTGGTATTCTCCACATACAACGCGGTTGACGAATTTCCACTGGACGTAAAGTGCCCGCCGTAGCCGTCGGTTGCCGCACCGTAGACACCATAGCCGGTTGAAGAACTAGGAGCGCCATAGACACCGCCATCGTTCCCATAGCCATACACACCGATGTCTTGCTGGGAGTACCCATATACACCATATCCGTTATACGCTTGCCCGTCGATCGCGGTTCCGTCGAGAGGCGTGGTGAGCGTAATTGTGCCGACCATCGTAGCAGAACGAACACCATAGCCATACGGTGGTGTGGTGTTGCTATTGGCGACTTGAAGCGCATTTGCTGTCGACGATGCATTGATCCGCACACGACCACTAAAAAGACCGGAGTACGTTGCTCCGCCGAGTGACGCACAGTTCACGTTTCCCGTATTACACAACAACCCACCGTAGTAGGTGGATGCTTGCGAGTTCGCATACAATCCATAGTCACTGTCGCTGTATGCCACGACACCGTAGTCATTGGTACCGCGTCCATACACACCAGCACCATATCCCGTGTTTGCTGTTGAGTACCCCGTCACTCCGTAGGACGTCGCGGATGTTGATTGCGTTCCTTTGCCACCGGTGGCCGGCCAACCAGATGGATTTGGTATGGTTGATACTGTGACTCCACCGGTTTCAACCGACAGTCCTTCGCCTGTACTGGTGTTTTGCACGTACAGTACGCCGTTTACCCCTGTGGTCCCAGAGTAAAAATAGCCAGCGCGACCAGTTGCCGACCCGCCAATCACACCAGTGCCGCTTGACGTGGCGTATCCGTACACACCTGTTGCCGTACTCACGGTTGAGGAAAGTCCGTAGCTTGTCCCCGTGGTCTGCACGCCTGTTGCTGGCGTCCCAATGACATTGACGCCTACTCCGCTTGTGGAAACGAGAAGACCAGTGGTGTTGGTTCCGCTCTGCGTGACGCTCATGCCGATTGCATTATTTGCTGTGGTGTCCAGGCTGAATGCGATTCCAGTTCCTGAACTATCAATATCTAGTGCTCGTGACGATGTTCCGGTCGTCGTAATTTGCGCACCAATACCGTTTGTCCCTGCGGCGGTGATGTTGAGCCCCGTCGCATCATTACTGGTGTCGATGTATATTCCACGTGTTCCACTGTTTGTTGCATAGATCGACAATGCACTGCCAGTCGAAATGCGTGAGCTGGCTGAACCTACTGAACCAGGGCCTTGAATAAAAGCAGCCAGCGTACTGCTCCCCAGCGTCGTGCAATATCCGCTGACTGAACTGCATCCACGGACACCGCCGTACGCCGTGCTGCTGCTATTGACTCCATACATCGCCGCATTCGTTGAACTGGAATTTTCACCGACGACTGCAGGGCCTGTGGAACTATTGTTCCCATACAGCGCACCGTTACTATTGCTTGAGTTTTGACCGGCGACTGCGGGGCCTGAGATAGACAATACATACAACCCATTCCCACTACCTGACTGCGTCACCTGCACTCCGGATTCCGTGCTTCCAGTTGAAACTGTAAGCGCCTGCGTTACGGCGTCGTTGTGGGTAATGGCTAGTGCGTTTCCAGAACTGGTCGTTATGATGACTCGTCCGCTTCCCATGTACGCACTACTCACATTCAAATCGCCCGCGTTCACGGTGTCTTGCACCGTGAGAGGTCCGGTTTTGGTCTGCGATGCATCCGAAACATTCAATGGAGCAGAGACGAGACAGGAACTATCGGTTGGACCAACAAGATCAGGATTACAGCTCGGTTGATTCCACTCTGCGCGTGCAGGCAATGCTGTCGATGCGCAAAGGACCAATGTGAGGATACCAAAAACAATTGTGTTTTTGTGATGAAACATCATTGACAATGATGCCACAAATTCCGTATAATAGCAACGCTTCTTGCGACGTTCACATGCCAGCACACCACGCTATTCGACTATTTCTTCTGACCATTATTGGTGGACTGGTTGTCGTTGGTATGGCTGGCGCCACATTCATCATCCTTCGTCGCTCGACTGAGGAAGCGCAGGTGTACACAACGCAAACGAACACCAATTCACCTGTTGTCGCCACTGTAGCCCAGCCGTCTGGCGTCCACATTCACGGAACGATCATAGATCTCGATCAACAATCGTTCACGATGCGTACACAAGGGGTTTCTGACGCCCCTGTTCCACCAGAGCTGGTTGTGCGGTATACCGATGACGTTCTGTTTTCGATCGATACTGCACAGATTCCGCAGCCAGGGAATGTGAATGCGCCCGTCGCGGAATCGATTGGAGCACGTGCGCTACAGCGTGGCGACACCGTTGATGTCACGGTGTCATCAGTCGCGGCCGACAGCACTGCAGTTGATGCACTTGCGGTTCTCCAACTTCGTTAACGATTAATTGTTAATCTTTACACTATGTTTGAAGGATTAGGGCTCATCGTATGGATCGTTCTGGCCGTTGCCGTTGTTGTCGTCATCTGGCTCATTGCCGCATACAACGGTCTGGTGTCGTCACGGAACCAAGTGGATGAAGCGTGGTCAGATATCGACGTTCAACTCAAACGTCGCTATGATCTCATTCCCAATTTGATCGAGACGGTCAAGGGATATGCAGCACACGAAAAAGAAGTGTTCACCGCAGTGACTGAAGCGCGTGCGAGCGC
>SBBP01000164.1 GCA_005239655.1 Candidatus Microgenomatus auricola
CACGTTGACGACTGTTCGCGCAGCAGCTTTATTGGCAAGTCGCCCCTCAATCAGGCGGATCGAATGCACCGTCTTCACTTTTCCGCGTGTAATGAGCGGCTCAACCATGCGTCTGACTGCACGTGCTTTTGCCGGTGTCGTCACGATTCGCTCGCGCTGAATCAACGATACGGCTAACGTACGCAACAACCCTGTGCGCGGACCAGCTGAGCGATCAAGTGTAGTGATTTTCTTCAAATGACGCATAGTGTCTATTCGTTGCTTGAGGCAGGTTCTGATTCAGTCGTTTCTGCAGGCTCGGTGTCCGTGCCTTCTGTTTCGGATGTCACGGATTCTCCTGTCGCCTCAGCTTCGCCTGTTTCAATCCTCAACGACTGAAATTGTTCAACCAGAATAGCGACAGCTGCGTGGAATGCTTCCTCTGGAGTAAGGGTTCCGTCAGTCGAAATATCCAATAACAGCTTATCGTAGTTGGTCATCTGACCAACGCGAACATGCTCGGTACGAAAATTCACATTTCGCACTGGAGTAAAAATCGAGTCGATCGCAATGTACCCAATATCCAGCTTCTCGTGTTCACGGGACTCGACCGGCACATATCCGCGACCGCTTTGGACAATCGCCTTCAGATGGAACTCGGCCGCTGTATCTGTGAGTGTCGCGATCACCGCATCGGGATTCACGACTTCCACTTGGGCATTCTGTTCAAAGTCACCAGCAGTCACCAATTTCTCACCCTTCACATTCAGTTCAATCTCGACAGGTTCATCGCTATGCAAGCGAAAACGAATCCCTTTCATGTTGAGAATCACTTCGACAACATCTTCTTTCACATGCGGTATCGTCGAAAATTCATGATCAACACCTTTGATCTTGATTGCCGAAACCGCCGCGCCAGGGAGAGACGACAACAACACTCGACGTAATGCATTGCCAACCGTCGTTCCATAACCAGGATAGCATGGACTGACCACAATCTGTGCGGCATGCTCGCCCGTTGGTGTGGATGCAATCGTTGAAGGGAGTGAAATCTGTTCCATAGGCGTAAAAAATTAAAGTGAATAGAGCTCAATGATCAAATTCATCTGCAACTCGGAATGGACAAGTTCAGCCGACGGCAACTGATTGACGGTAATGGTGAGTGTGGAACGATCGACAGTCAACCACATCGGAACCTCACGTGGAGTAGAGGTCTGCTTTGACAATTCTTTCCAGTAGATCGAGTCGGTTTTCGTTGTTTTCACGGCAATCACATCACCAGATTCCACTTGAATAGAAGGAATATTGACCGACGTTCCGTTCAGAAGGACATGGGCATGTGAAACCAGTTGACGTGCCTGACTACGGGATGATGCCAATCCTGAACGATAGATAATGTTATCCAGACGACGCTCCAACATGGTCAGCATCAGTTCACCGGTTTTTCCTTTTGCTGCTTTCGCCTTTTCAAAGTACCCACGGAACTGGCGTTCCAGCACACCGTAGGTACGTTTAGCCTTCTGTTTTTCACGTAGCTGCAAACCGTAACCACTCATTCGGCCAGCCCCTTGCTTTAGACCGTGTACACCAGGCTTGTAATTGCGACGCACAATTGCACATTTTGAGGTATAACAACGGTCACCTTTCAAAAAAAGTTTCTCACCCTCCCGTCGACACTGTCTACACTTTGCAATAGAAATTTTTGCCATAGTACTCTAGAATTACACACGACGTGGTTTCTTTGGACGACAACCGTTGTGCGGAATTGGTGTACAGTCTGCAATGGTCAACATATTAAAACCTTGTGCATTGATTGCTCGCACAGCCCCTTCGCGGCCACTTCCAATACCAGTGATGAACACATCCACATCTTTTAAGCCGGTATCGCGAAGTTTTTCGGCTAAGCTCTTCACCACCACACCTGCGGCATATGGAGTGGATTTCTTTGGACCCTTGAATCCACAACGACCAGCCGATGCCTGTGCAATGACGTTCCCCTGCTGATCAGTGAATGACACAATCGTGTTATTGTAACTCGCTTGCACGTACACACGGCCACGCGTCAAGTGCCTTTTCTTGGACACCTTCTTTTTTTTTGGCGCAACTGTTGCAACATCAGTCGATGGCTGCTCCGTGCTCGGTTCGAGTTGTATTTCTTCAGGCATAGCTCTCTCGGTGTTTTAGGTCTTTTGATCAGCGGCTTTGCGACCTGAACCAGCAGTCTTTCGGACGTTCCCACGCACCGTACGCGTATTTGTCTTCGTTCTCTGGCCGCGTACTGGCAAGTGTTTTGCGTGTCGTGTACCACGATAGGCACCAATATCTTTCAGACGCTTAATGTTTGCTAAAACATCTCTCTTCAACTCGCCTTCGATCTTCATTCCGCTCTTTTCAATCGCCTCGCGGAGCTTCTGTACTTCATCATCAGTTAAATCATTCACGCGCGTGTCAGCGTTCACACCGGTTTGACGCAGAATGCGCTGACTGACCGATGCACCAATACCATAAATGTATGTGAGGGCCGCCTCAATGCGTTTGTCTTTTGGAAGTGTCACTCCAGCAATTCGAGCCATAGTTATCCTTGACGTTGTTTATGCTTCGTATTTGACGAACAAATAATATACACACGTCCACGTCGACGAATGGATTTACAGTCTTTACATCGTGCTTTTACAGATGCGCGAACCTTCATACGGTGTTTAGAGGCGAGTAATAATTCTTCCTTTTGTTAAGTCGTACGGTGTCATTTCGACTGTGACATGGTCTCCCGGAAGAACGCGAATTTTGTACATGCGCATTTTTCCTGAAAGATGTGCCAAAATCTGATGCCCATTCTCCAGTGTCACTTTGAATGTCGCCGAAGGCAACAACTCATCAACCATGCCACTGATTTCAATGAAACCCTTTCTATTTGATTTGATATTACCGCTCGGTTGAGTGGGCATTTGCCGCTTGGCACACAAAAATAAACATCTCACTTCCTTTCACAGAAGAGAGGATCATCGAACAGTCACAATGATACAGCAGGAATTTCTTGACAAGTTCGTGATAGCAACAGTTTTCAATGCCAAACGATTATACCGACTCGAAAAAATCCTGTCAAGAGCGAGGCTGTGGCTGTGGATAATTAGACCGATGTTTTGATCACAACGCTCAGAAGGATAAAGAAGCCTACAGTACAGATGGTCATAACGCTGACAATGACACCGAGAAGGAAACTCAGTTTTGGAGAGAGTGTCTGCCAGAATCCGGTTGATTTTTCATCTTCTTCATGAAACATATTTTTTGTGAAGTTTAGCTGCCAGGAACATGGTGGTCGATCCCCTTGTAGGCGTTAATAAAATCTGTAATGCGTTCTTCGTCTAGTATGGAGAGCTTGTCAATGCGAGTCCAGGCAGTTAATACGACCGGGGTTTCGAGATTGGCATAGGGTTCAAGTATCACTTTGTCTTTATAATTATGAACGATGCGTGTTAACGACTGAATCGCTTCCTCATCAACCTGTGCGGGATCATAGTGAATAATCACACCACCATCTTCGAGATTATGAATTTGCAACTCGTCTGGAATCTGTTCTGTGTGAATCCCCCATGATGCCTTCGCTTCCAGATGCGATCCGGAAGTTGGCGGATGAGTCTGATACACCTCATGTTGTTCGTCTGCTGATTGTAAATGGCGATTTCCTTGATTCACAATGAGTTCACCCGGCCTTTCCCGCGTCGCTGCAAAGACGATGAGTAAAACAAGGAAAGATATAGGAATGCTGCACCACAGTACGATACGTTTGTTTTTTTTCATAGCGTCGTCCTCTTTTCCGTATTTTTGATCGCGTGCTTTGTTATTTCTAGGTGACAACTCCGGTGTTCTGTACACCATGCTGCACATTTTCTTGCCCATTCGGGTTCTCTGTACTCCAACCCGCACTCAGGACAGACAAATTCTTTTTCAGGTTTGTGCGATTTGTGATTCATTGCGGCCAGCATCAAGACCATAGAGAGGGGGCAGACGAGAACGAGGAGGACCCATGCATAATTGGCGATCTGTGGCACGAATATGAAAGCGAAAAGCAGCACTCCGAGAATTCCGAGCAGCACTTTCCAATTGCAACAAGTCTTGAAGATATTTTTCATAGCGTTTCCTTAACGGTATATTCTCCAAGTCCTTCGATTTCTTTTTTGAGGCGGCTGATCTCGACACTGCCGTCATGTGTGATAGACGCACGCCCACTCTGCAGGTCAACCGAACAATCTTTGACACCTGGAACATCTTTGCAGACATCCTCAATACGCATCGTGCAAGATTGGCAATGCATTCCGTGAACAGTGAGGTGAATAGTTGGCATAGTGCATTTTTATGAAATAACATTTAACGTTCCGCGAAACATGCCCATCGAGCAGCTGAATGCGTATGTTCCGGGCTCCGGAGTGAATTCAAGCGTTTGTTCAGAACCATCCAAGAAGGTTTGGAGACCAAGCTCAGGAATTTGGAAGACCGACCGGCATCCCGAACCCGTTCCAGAGACATTCAGTTGAACAGGCACTCCTGCCTTGACGGTGAATGTATCACTTGGTGAGTAGTAGGGTGAGCTGCCGGTCACTTGAAGGTCGATGACCTGCATTCCGTTCTGAAGGGTGACGTTCGGGTCGACAAACCCAGCACTCGAACTCGTTGCGACAGTTGCATTTGTCTCAAAGTTCAAACGCGGCCAGGTGAGCGGATGCCCAGTAATCGCCAAACCGTTTTGGATATTGAAAAGGCCAAGGACGATGACGAGTGCACCGGCAAACTGAAAAAAGAATTTTCCTGCTTTTCCTTTGACCGAACTCGAAGCCCAACCAATCGCAAGAAGAGCCGGCGCGGTTCCA
>SBBP01000147.1 GCA_005239655.1 Candidatus Microgenomatus auricola
GTCGCTGTTTCAGCAGAATCAAGTCTTAGGTTTGTTGAACGTTTTTTCCGGCGGCGCGTTGGAAAATTTTTCCATTGTCATGCTGGGCGTGGGCCCGTACATTACGGCTTCCATTATTTTTCAGCTGTTGCAACTGATTGTTCCGAAGTTTGAAGAAATGGCAAAGGAGGGCGGTGCTTCTCAGCAAAAACTGACGCAGTGGACTCGTCTGTTGGCTGTCCCACTTGCGGCGTTGCAAGGGTATGGAACCATTACGCTGTTGCAGAGTGTGTCGGGGAGCCAAATTCTCTCTTCGCAGTTTGGCATTTTGGATTGGGTGATTGCGATCACTGTTGTGACTGCCGGTTCCGTGTTCTTAATGTGGTTGGGTGAGTTGATTTCCGAGCAGCATATCGGGAATGGCATCTCACTAGTGATTTTTGCCGGTATTATTGCCGCGTTACCGTCGTCGATTCAACAAGTGTTTGTCACATTTGATTCCTCGCAGCTGCCGATACTCATTGGTTTTGGCTTTGTCGCCTTCCTCACGATCGTTGGTGTGGTATTTGTGACCGAAGGGCAGCGTAATATTCCTATTTCGCACGCACGACATTATTCTGCGCAAGGACAGAAGAGCCATTTGCCGATGCGCGTGAACCAGGCCGGAGTGATTCCAATTATCTTTGCCATTTCGATTGTGTTAGCGCCGTCGCTTGTTGCGCAATACATGCTG
The DNA here is from genome assembly GCA_005239655.1 of Candidatus Microgenomatus auricola. GTDB lineage: Bacteria > Patescibacteriota > Patescibacteriia > UBA9570 > XYC2-FULL-38-9 > Microgenomatus_B > Microgenomatus_B auricola_A. The sequence goes on from SBBP01000147.1 coordinate 713, forward strand.
CAGTTCAACATCAGCTGGTTGAATGGTTTTTTGAACGGCGTTATTGCCGCATTTAGTAATCAGTTGATCTACGGCATTGTGTATTTTGTGCTTGTGGTTGCTTTTGCCTATTTCTACACTGCTGTGGTGTTCCATCCTGATCGTATTGCGGAAAACTTGCAGCGTGGCGGCAGTTTTATTCCTGGCGTTCGACCAGGCAAGGCGACAGCCGACTACCTTAAACAGACGTCGAATCGTATTCTGTTGGCTGGCTCGCTCTTTCTTGGATGTATTGCGGTGTTGCCTCTGATTCTGCAAGCGTTTTCCAGCGGCGGTATCCAGAATTTGGCGATCGGCGGTACTAGCTTGCTCATCGTCGTGTCTGTCGCCATTGAAACCGTCAAGCAAATTGAAGCGCAGCTCACGTTGCGTGATTACGAACAGTTTTAATGAACGTTTCACCAAAACAGATCTGTTTATTTGGGCCGCAAGGTTCAGGCAAAGGGACGCAAGCCCAGCATTTGAGCGCACACTACGGGTTTCCGCACATTGCGCCAGGCAATATTTTTCGTAAAGCCATCGCGGATCACACTCCACTGGGGAAGCAGGTAGAGGCGGTGATTGCGGCTGGTCAGTTGGTGCCAAACGACGTCACAAATCGTTTGATGCGTGAGCGGCTGGAACAAGAGGATTGTTTAGATGGATTTATTCTCGATGGATACCCGCGCAACACGAATCAGGCCGACGCGCTTGATGCGGTGACGAGATTGACGCACGTCATTGTGATTGATGTCTCGGATAGCGAAACAGTTCGCCGTCTCTCCAATCGACGAGTGTGTACATCGTGTGGCACGAACTTTCACTTGGAGTTCAAGCCACCACTGCAAGACGATATCTGTGATCGTTGTGGCAGCGCACTCACGCAGCGTGACGACGATACGCCGGACTCCATTCGAAAACGATTAGAGATTTACCATCGCGATACAGAACCGTTGATTGAGCGCTATGCGCAGCGAGGAATTGTTTGCCGCGTTGACGGAACGCCCCCCATTGGCCAAGTTTTTGAGCAGATCAAAAGCTGTTTTTCTGACAGCGTATGAGCCTCATCAAAACTGTAGAGGAGATTCAGCACATGCGTGAGGGCGGCGCTCTTCTTGCGGAGGCACTGTATGCACTCATTGCAATAACTCGTCCAGGCATGACCACGAATGAGTTGGACACCTTTTTTGCAGACTACATTCATCGTCGAGGAGCCAAAGCCTCCTTTCTCGGCTACCACGGATATCCGAAATCCATCTGCACATCCATTAACAATGAAGTGGTGCACGCCATTCCCAGTGATCGTGTTTTGCAGGAAGGCGATATCATCGGTTTGGATTGTGGTGTGCGTTATCACGGACTCTGCACAGATATGGCACGGACGATCGGCATTGGGAAAATCACTCCAGAGGCGCAGCGACTCATCGACGCTACGGATGAATCGTTGCAACGTGCGATTCCGTTGATACGCGTCGGCAATCACATTGGTGACATTGGCCACGCGATCCAGTCCTTCGTTGAGCCGTTGGGGTATTCTGTTGTGCGCGTTTTGGTTGGACACGGCGTGGGAGAAAGCGTGCATGAAGATCCGCAAGTACCAAACTATGGGAAAAAGGGGACGGGTGTACGGTTGGAAGCTGGCATGGTGCTTGCTGTTGAGCCGATGGTGAATTGTGGTGGACCGGAAGTGGAATTTGATGAACAAGATGGATGGACAGTTCGCACTGCGGATGGTAGTTTATCTGCACATGTTGAAGACACGATTGCGATCACTACGGATGGCCCAGTCGTGCTCACACGGCCAACTCAACAGCGATGAAATATTTAGGCATTGATTACGGAACACGACGAACTGGTGTAGCCATTTCTCCGGATGGACGTGTTGCCGTTGTGAAAGAAGTCATTCGGTCAACCAGTCAAAATCAAACCATTACCCGCATTAAAGAGATTGTGGTGCAAGACGGCATCGAGTGTATTGTCGTTGGCAAGCCCGTCAGCGCACACAATGCACCGACCGAAATGACCGACAAGGTGCTGCGTTTTATTGAAAAGTTGCGCAATCATGTGCAAGTTCCGGTGCAGACCGTTGATGAGCGATTCACTACAGAAATGGCTGATACACTCTTGCGAGGCCTGAAGCATGACGAACGCGACAAAGTCGCTGCGCAGATTCTGCTGCAAAATTTTTTAGATACGCTGTCTGCCTCTGCTGCAGCGGCGTGATGCGATGGCTATGGAAGCACGAGGGGTTGTTGCCGTCATCGTGACATTCATCTTCGCGGTGTGTGCGACGTGGTTCGTGCGTCGTCTGGCGCTGCGTTATCGAGTGTTGGACATCCCGCTGTCGAATCGCAAGGTGCACATGCAGCCTGTACCGTTACTTGGAGGCTTGGCTGTCATTGTCGCTGTTGTGTCTGGTGTGATCGTTGCATGGCCAGCGCTCACCGGAGGCTATTTGCTTTCCAAGCATCTCGTTGGCGTGTTGGTTGCAGCGGGCATTCTTGGGGTTGGTGGCGTGTTAGACGACCGTCGCAACCTCTCGCCGCAGGTTCAGGTGCTCTTTCCGTTGTTGGCGTGTCTTGTGGTGATTGCTTCCGGGATCGGCGTGGACTATATTACAAACCCGCTTGGTGGGACAGTGCGGCTTGACCAGACGCACGTCGTGCTCTTCTATTGGAATGGCCTGCCGTACGGCATCACCGTGATCGCTGACCTGTTTACGGTTGCGTGGTTGATGGGCATGATGTACACGACAAAGTTTTTGGACGGATTAGATGGTTTGGTGTCAGGTATTTCCGTCATTGGAATGTTGATTATTTTTGGGTTGAGCATGACAACCGCGGTCAACCAACCCGAGACAGCGACGCTGTCATTGATTGCTGCTGCTGCTTTTTTTGGATTTCTGTTTTGGAATTGGCATCCCGCAAAAATTTTTTTAGGAGAGTCAGGGTCGTTGCTCGCGGGGTTTTTACTTGGCACGCTCGCCATTATTTCAGGGGCGAAAATTGCGACGGCATTGCTCATTATGGGTATTCCTATTCTCGATATCGCTTGGGTGGTTTTGCGGCGGCTCTTCATTGAAAAACGTTCACCATTTTTGGCAGACCGAAAGCATTTGCATTTGCGATTGCTTGATTTGGGTCTCTCGCATCGCACCGTGGTGATTGTTCTCTATACGTTTACCGCGGTCTTTGGTGTGACGGCGTTATTCCTCGAGTCGCGCACAAAAGTGTTTGCCTTGTGTGTGCTTGGGGTGGTGATGCTCGGTATGAGTGTTTGGGTCGTGCGACGACATCAACAGACACGGGTATGAAGCGAATGATCGTCATGGTCGGTATTGCCATTGCACTCGTTGGTTGTGGACGAGACGAAGGGGAATATCCATTGGAGATTGGCAGCTCGACATTCACCGTTGAAATTGCCGACACCGCCGCAGAGCGTGAACAGGGTTTGCAGAATCGTCAGGAGCTGAAGAAAAAGCACGGAATGTTTTTTGAGTTTTCGCGTCCAGGTCAGTATGCGATCTGGATGAAAAACACGTTCATTCCATTGGATATCGTCTGGATTGCTGGCATGCGTGTTGTGGAAATTACTCGCGACGTGCAGCCAGAACCGGGTGTGGCGGATGAAGACCTGCAACGGTACACGAGTCAGCAGTTGGTCACGGCCGTGGTGGAGTTTCCGGCCGGAACCGCAGAGTCTGAAGGCATTTCGGTCGGCGACGAGGTGGTGTTGCCGTAGAGCCTTGACGGATGGATCGCCGGCCGCTATACTCTGCGTTGTCTCTCTATTGATTTTCACTTATGTTTGCAATCATTAAAACAGGAGGAAAGGAATACATCGTCAAAGAAGGCGATGCACTCCGCGTGGAAAAATTGGATGCCGAGACCGGCAAGACCGTGAAGTTTGATCAGGTGCTTTTGGTTAGCACAGAAGACGGTTCCGGACTGCAGCTGGGGATGCCCACGGTTGGTGGTGCGGTCGTGGAGGGCACTGTGCAGAAGCAAGGGCGTTCCAGGAAAGTTATCGTCCGCAAGTTCAAGGCAAAAGTTCGCTATTCGCGTACCTACGGCCATCGTCAACCATTCACGGAAGTGAAGATTGCGAAGATCGGCGCGTAAGATTTTATATCTTCTGTCGACCTTGTAGCGCGTTCGCCAATGTCACCTCATCAGCGAAGTCGATGTCGGCACCCATCGGGAGCCCACGCGCAATACGCGTGACCGTAATCGGTTTGCCCGCAAGTCGTTTGGTCATGTAGAGCGCGGTGATGTCCCCTTCGGCGTCTGGGTTTGTAGCAATGATGATTTCCGTGATGCCGTTGCGTTCGACGCGCTGTAGCAGTTCAGCAATGCGTAGTTGTTCTGGATCCACGCCAACGGTATGGTCAATGACGCCGCCAAGCACATGGTAAACGCCGTTGAACTGTCCGGTTTTTTCAAGGGCCATGACGTCTTTGGCTTCAGCCACCACGCAGAGGAGTCGTCGATCGCGTTGTGTGTTACGACAAATGGCGCAGCGCTCGGCTTCGGAAAACGTGTAACACTCAACGCAGAGGCGGATGGAGTCGCGCACGTTCTGCAGCGTACGAATGAGACTATCAAACTCCTCTTTCTGCTGACGGAGCAAGTGAAAGACAAATCGTTCACTGGTTTTCGATCCAATGCCGGGCAGTTTGTTGAATTCGCGAATGAGCTGTTCAATTGACGGCGGAAGGGTGTTCATGGCGGGTATTGTAGCATACTGCAAAAGGTGAGATACATCGGCAATGCTTCCTTTGGGGCGTTCTATTTTTTCAGAACAGACGGAGGCTTGTGCTCATTTCCTGCTCGGGCGCGGTGGCGGAGGCTGCTGCAAGCTTACTCCTTTTACCCCCAAAGATTTTTCGTTTCGGCGGCGGACAAATTTTCAATCACGAAGCACGCAGAAGATAAGTCTTGTCCTCCAGCGTTGATAACGCCGACAGCCTTCATTCCGGCATTTTTTGCCGCTAAAATTCCAGTTCGTGTATCTTCAAAAACCAGACATTCATTTGGTTCAGCTCTCAATTTTTTAGCTGCAGCTAAATATCCTTCGGGATCAGGTTTGCTTTTCTTTACTTCGTCGCAGCTAACCACGACATCAAAATAATTATTGATTTTAAGTTGCTTCAAAACAATATCTATTTGATTTTTTGTACTTCCCGAAACAAGAGCGAGTTTATAGCCATTCGCTTTTAGATTTTTTGGTAAAGTATGCGCGGACGTAAACGCTTTTAACTCCGTTGTTAAAAGTTTTTCGTATATTTCAAAGTGTTTTTTCAAAACAGACAGAGCATCGTGGTTGAGGCCGCGCTTCTTAAACAATTCTCGATAAAATTTTTCATCCGTTACGCCAATAAAACTGTGTTGTTCCTCCAAGTCCAAATTAATGCCTAAGTTTTTGCACACGTGCACAGCAACACGAATTCCGAGCCTTTCGGTATCAACCAATAAACCATCCATATCAAACAGAACCGCCTTTATCATAAAAATTTTTGCAATTTTTCAGCAACAATTTTA
>SBBP01000059.1 GCA_005239655.1 Candidatus Microgenomatus auricola
ACACCACAGACACCACTACCGATGGTGATACCGATACCGACGGAGGAACGGACACGACAGACGGTTCACAAGACACGGACGCAGATGCAGACGGTGATACCGGTAGTGATCAGACTGATTATACTGTCCCGGTCACTGATCCGATAGAAGCGAAGGAGTTAAAAGAAACGCTCGACGGTGATAATGAAGCCGCAGTCGAAGTGAGCGCTGAACAGAACACGGTCAATCCATCCACTGGAGACGTTCTGCAAAAGAAAGTCATCGCAAAAAATGCTGACGGTCAGTATGTTCTCTATAGTCGCCAATACAGCGGCATCACCGTTGCTGTGCCGTTCCTCTCTTTCTTGACGGAAGAACTTGCATCAGATGTGTTGGTACTCTCTGGAGAAACCGAGCCGTTTGCGGTAGTGACCGTGACAATTTATTCCGATCCCATTGTCCGCGTCACCCGTGCAGACGAAGAGGGGAAGTGGACCATGACCGTGCCAATCGATATTCTTCCTGAAGGCGAACATACCGCGTATGTCAAAACAAATTCACGAGGTGTGGAGTCAGACGAAGTGGAAATCGCCAAGTTCGTTGTGGTTGAGGAGCGCTCACTCAGCAATACGACATGGATTTTCATTGTGAATGTGGCGATTGCCATCGCACTGTTGATCATTGCGCTGACAGTACAATTCCGTCACAAACGCCGCGTGGTGATAGTGAAGCCGACGGCAGCACTACCGGCACGTCAGAAGAACGCTTCAACGCAGAAGAAATCGTCCGATGATGACGATGATACGCCAGATTACCATAGTGCATTGGGCGTCTAAAATTCTATGACAATGCGACGGCGACAATTGAGCATGCTCGCGATTGGACTACTCTTTGGATTCGGCACCGCATCGGTATCATTTGCTGCGACGAATGTCGACGTGACAACGCAAGAACTGAACAAGCAGAACATCAAGACACTTCGAGTGGTCCCAATACGTCAAGAACGTGTGTCCGAAGATCTCTTACTCCAAGAAGAAATTGTTCCCAATGAGAGCGGCGAGTATATTTTACGTCGTCAAACGATCATCGGTCTTGAACCGATTGGATTTTTGAGTCGGAACGACTCAAACGATATTGTGCAATTGAGTGGTCGGACTGAACCGTACGCATTTGTCACACTCATCATGCGGTCCGAGACCAGCCCGCGCATGGAAGTGACGCGCGCCAATCGTCGTGGCAAGTGGGAAATGAGCATCTCGGTGGACTTCCTCGCCCCAGGAGAACACGTTGCATATGTCCAAACAGAAATTGATGGTGTGCAGTCCAGTGAGCTGGAAGTTGCACGCTTTGTCGTTGTTGCTCGTGATGCCGTGAGTAACACCACGTGGATTTTTCTGACATTGATTACCCTCGCGATTGTGTTGCTGTTGTTGGCTTCGACACTGCAAATTCACAACGTGCGCAAAGCACTCGATGAGCAGAGTCCCGAACCAGCAAGAAAACCGCCGTCACACTAACGTCACTGAGGCCACCGTGTCGCCGGCTTCCTTGAAACGCATCACACGCACACCTTGTGTGGCTCGGCCGAGCACGCTCACCGATTTCAACGGAACACGAATTACCTGGCCATAGGTGGAGATAATCACCAGGTCACGCTCTTGCTGTTCGTTCCCCACCACCCACGAGGAGACGACGGAGCCAGTTTTTGAAGTGACTTTTGCGGTCTTGATGCCCGAACCACCGCGTTTTTGGACTTTATATTCCGTGATGGCAGTGCGTTTACCAAATCCATTTCCCATAATAACCAGCAGTTGTTCACCCGACTTTCCGCCAGTCGTCGCAATACTCATTCCAATAATTCCACCATTCGATTTCATCTTCATTCCGCGGACTCCGGAGGCAGTTCTTCCCATGGGTCGCACATCTTTTTCGGAGAACCGAATCGCCTGACCGTTATCAGATGCCAAAATGACCTGATCGTTTCCAGAGGATGGTTGCACCCACATGAGCTCATCTCCAGGGCGAATCTTGAGGGCGATGAGTCCCGAACGACGGACAGTGTGGAAGTCCGCCAACTCTGTTTTTTTAATCGTTCCTTTTTTCGTGACCATTACAAGATATTTCGCACTCCCCAAGGTACTCAAACTCAATACCGCAGACAGTTTTTCGTCGCCCGCAAGTTGCAAAAAGTTTACAATCGCCTGTCCTTTTGCAGTGCGTGATGCGGACGGTACTTCATAGGCCTTCAATTGGAACACACGACCGCGCGTTGTGAAAAATAGCAGGTTCGCATGCGTATCGGTCATGAAGATTTCTGATACAGAATCCTCCTCTTTTGTGGTGAGGCCAACGACGCCCTTCCCGCCCCGATTCTGTTTCTTGAATGTGTCTGGTGGAACGCGTTTGATGTAGCCGTCGGTAGTAATCATGACGACGGTTGCTTCCTTTGGAATCAAATCCTCTTGAGAGAACGATCCAATGGCGTGTGGGATCACTTCGGTGCGGCGCTCGTTGGCATAGGCGTTGCGCACAGCAA
>SBBP01000103.1 GCA_005239655.1 Candidatus Microgenomatus auricola
ATCCAGCGGATGGCCGTCGGCGTTCGCTACGTCGCTTCCGCTCCGTGCTCACTGCTGCCCTTCGAATCCACATTCTACCCGAGTCGCACTGTGCGCCCGAAGGGATTCGAACCCCTAATGACAGATCCGAAGTCTGTAGTGATATCCATTTCACCACGGGCGCAAATTTTTTGCTTACGCACTATAGCGGACGACTTGCGCAAAGTCAATACGCTTCCCATCGCTTGCACCGCAAACAACCCGTGTTATAATGAGCCCATTCAAAATTTTTCTTCAGTATTCCATGCCAAAAGTCACATTCAAGGACGACGACCTGACGGTCGAATGCGAGCAGGGCGCGAACCTGCGCGATGTCGCACAGAACGAAGGCGCAAGCATTCCATTTGGTTGCGAGCAAGGGATTTGTGGCACCTGTTTATCGCGTGTTCCGGCCGGCGATGAAAACCTCTCCGACATGGAAGACCAAGAAAAAGAAACACTGGCCGCGATGGGCGCGGAACCGGGCGAACGACTGATCTGTCAATGCCGCGTGGAAGGCGATGTCACGCTTGAAAGTGCACACTAACTCACCATTATCGCCCGGCAGCAGCCGGGTGTTTGGTCTATGACTCTCCGCGGCGCACTCTTTGACTTCGATGGCACCATCTTCCAAACCGAAGTGTTGCATCAGCGCATCATGCGCGACATTTTTGAAGAATTCACTGGCCAGCCCGTTGATGAAGATGAATTGCGCGCGCACGTCGGCACGCCATACCGTGATCGCGTGACACACATGCTTGCGACGCGCGGCGTCGATGATGACGCGGTTGTTGAACGACTCATGGAGCGAGCCGGGGAGCTCTATGATGCACGCACCGAACTTCATCGCGTTGTCGTGCCTGGAGTAGAGGAGTTCTTACGCCACGTGCGTGAACGCGAAGTGCGGACAGCGGTCGTTTCCTCCGGCCGACATGCGTACATTGATGAAAACCTTCAGGCAGCGAACTTGCGTACACTCTTTGACGCAATTGTTGGCCGCGATGATGTGACGGTCCGCAAGCCACACCCTGAACCGTATGAAACTGCGCTCCAGCAGTTGGGCCTGCACGCCAAAGAGTGTGTGGCGTTTGAAGATTCACCAACCGGCGTGGAGTCTGCATACTTGGCCGGCATCACTGTTGTTGGGGTGCTCACCACATTTCATGCAGAAGACCTTACCAAAGCGACAAAACTCATCCGTGATTTTCGCGGATTAACCATCATTGATCTCAACGCGATCCTATGACAAAACTCTCCTCTCCTGTGGCGATCGTCACCGGCAGTGCAAAGGGTGTCGGTGCCGCCATTGCGACACAGTTGGCACGCGATGGGTACACTGTTGTGGTGCACTACCGCTCAAGCCGGCGTGATGCTGAACGCACGCTCAAACGCATTCGCGCTCTGCGGCCAGAATCGTCTCTGCTCTCTGCCGACATCTCCGCACAGAGCGAACGCGAGCAGTTGGTGGGCCTCGCGTTCAAGCGCTACGGCCGCATTGACGTACTGGTGAATGCGGTTGGCAACTTTATCTACGCGCCGCTGGAAAAAACGACAGTCGCTGCATGGAAGGATGTCTTCGAAACCAATCTGGACGCAACCCTGTTCCTAAGTCAGCTGGTGATACCAGTGATGCGCAAGCAAAAACATGGTCGGATCATCAACTTTGGTGCCGTCTCTGCTGACCGCATGGTGGTGCGACCGCGGACAACGCCGTACTACATCGCCAAAACAGGCGTCATCATGCTCACCAAACAACTGGCCGCAGACAATGCGCGGTACGGGATTACGGTCAACGCGATCTCTCCGGGCATTCTTGAATCGTCCGTCGTGAAACTCAAAACACCAACCGGGAAATACGTGCGGTTTTCCGACATCTCGCGCGTCGTCTCATTCCTGGTGCGGCCAGAATCTCAAGCTATCAACGGCGCAAACATCGAAGTTGCCGACGGTTTTCATTTTGAGTAAAAAAAGAGCCTGCTGTTCAGCGCCCGCGTCCGTTGCGTGACGTCCGAGTGCATCTGATGAGCAGGGTTTCGTTCAAGCGTCGCAGCAGAATGGTCACGGCCCATTCAGAATCCTCGCCCGGCCCATGGTGGCTGCTCGCAATGCCGCCGTTCAGGATGGCCTCTTGCACGAACTGGTCTCCCAACTCGCGCCCAGCCATCACGACGACATAGCGACCATCGGCGTGCAGGAAGTGCGCGCACTCAGTCTCGAGCCGCAGCCCGAGGGAGTTGCGCCATGGAGCCGGCTGCATCGTGCGGGCACGCACCTCGTCGATCATCTCCCAGAGCCGCTCGTTCGCCCGCCTGTCAAGCGTGTACACCATCTTGCTATCCTCCTACGCTCGTACACTACTGGACTATCCGGTGGAGTCAAGAGCATCCTGTCGTCGCACGTTGATTTTCGGCGTTTTTTTTGCTACCGTATGGGCACGATGACGACAAACCGACTGCAATGGAAAATTGGTGGTGAGGCTGGTTTCGGAATTATGACGACGGGCCTCGTTTTTTCGCGCGCGTGCATTCGCGGCGGGTTGAAAACATTTGCATACCCGGAATATCCGTCGCTGATCCGCGGCGGACACAATACCTACCAGGCGTTCGTTGATGCAGAGCAGGCGACATCGCAAATTCACGACGTGCATTTACTGGTTGCGTTGAATACCGAGACGCTCGCGCTCCATGCCGATGAGTTGGTCGACGGTTCTGCAGTGATTTATGACCCGGAGGATTTCAAAACAGAGGCGCCAAAGGTTGAGGGGAAGAATGTGATTTTTGTTCCGGTGCCGATGAGTGCAATCGTAAAAAAACACGAGGCAAATCGCGTGGCACGCAACACGATTTCGATCGGCGCGTCGTTTGCACTGCTCGGCTACCCATGGGAAATTGTTGAGGGGGTGATTCACGACTGGTTTGGTCGAAAGAAGCCGGAGGTTGCAGAAGCCAACATCACACTCACGAAAGAGGGATACGATTTGGTTGCGGGAAAATACCCGCAGTACGCCTATCGCTTGGCTCCACAAAAAGCCACGCCGCAAATGGTCATCTCTGGCAACGGCTCGATTGCGATGGGAGCGATGAAGGCGGGGATGAAATTTTACGCGGCCTATCCCATGACACCATCATCCGACATTTTAGGATACTTGGCACGTCAAGAAGAAAAAATGGGGCTGGTCGTCAAGCATACCGAAGATGAAATCGCTGCGATGAACATGATCATCGGCGCGGGGTTTGCCGGAGTGCGCGCAATGACCGCAACATCTGGCGGAGGG
>SBBP01000010.1 GCA_005239655.1 Candidatus Microgenomatus auricola
AAGCCAGAGCGAGAAGCACACTGATGTGGCAATGAACACCGCTTTGCCAGACGGCAGCGCAATCGTTGCAAGGAATACACCGATCGGCAGTGCAAACAACATCACACGGTCCAGCGTGGTTGCCTCGGCGATGTTACGCACGCGCCGAATGCCCTGCAAGAAGAATACCACACCGGCGGCGAAGAGTGAAGCTCCCATGTGCGGGATGAGCAAGCTGAATCGATCGAAAAAATTGGTCTCAATGAGTCCCGGGTCTGGCAGAAATGGGTAGAGTACATTTTTATCAGACAGCTGCAATCCAGAGGAAAATACTTTGTACAAAATCAAAAACACAAGAATCTGAAAGAGCAGCGCGATCAAATTTGAAAAAATGCCAATGTTGTTTTTGCGCAGCAACTGCTTTGTCGCCTCACGCTGTTTTTCGATGTTGTACTTGTAGCGTTTTTTGATTTCCACAAATACGGGTTCGAGTCGCTCCAGTCGGTGTTCAGAACGCGCCGCGCGAATCGAGAATGGGAGCAGCAAAATACGCATGAAAACAGTCAAAAAAATGACCGCTAACCCCATGTCGCGGCCAGGGGAAATGACATAAAAGAACATCAATGTATTGTAAATCGGCTCGTACAACAAGTCGTGTCCAACGAAGTCGATAACAGAGATCATAATGTTCTAGTATACCTGAAAATGCAGAAAATATCAAGCATTTTTATCATACAATGTATGATGTTCACCTCAACACATTTTACCTTGACAAGGCCATCTGAAGAGAATATGATGCTCAGTTCTCTGCAAAAAATTCTATGGTGAAAGCGAAAGAAGAACAAGTCTTAGAGCTCATCAAGCACAGCGCCTCTGTGCTGATTTGTCTTCCTGAACAGCCAAGCACCGATGCCATCGCCGCAGGACTTGCGATGCTTTCAGTGGTTGAAAAGCTCGACAAGCGCGGTAAGGTTGTCTGCGCGGGTTTTCAGCTTCCAGCGAATCACTCCTTCCTTCCGAAAAGTGAAGAAATCTTTGACGACCTCTCTGCGTTGCGCGCATTTGTGATTTCGTTAAACCTCTCGAAAACGCGTGTCGAAGAGCTGTCATACGCCGTCGAAGATGACAAACTCAACATCTATATCTCTCCGAAAGACGGATATTTTGAGCCCGCAGATGTATCCACGTCCACTGGTGAGTATGGATTTGATCTCATCATTACGGTCGACAGCCGTGACCTTGAGCAACTCGGCCGTATCCATGAAATGAACGCCGATTTTTTTTATCACACGCCCATCATCAACATCGACCATAGCCCAGCCAACGACCACTTCGGCCAAGTGAACATTGTGAACGTGCGGGCGACTTCCACTTCAGAAATCATGTTTGAGTTGATTAAAGATTGGGGAGAACACATCATGGATGAATATATTGCCACCAATTTACTCACCGGCATGATCTCCAAAACGAAAAGTTTCCAGGCCGGCACCGTCACCCCGCGTTCGTTGGCGATTGCATCACACTTGATTTCCCAAGGTGCACGCCGTGAAGAAATCGTCAAAAACTTGTATCAATCAAAACAGATTTCCACGTTGAAGTTGTGGGGACGTGCCCTGTCGAAACTGGAATCCGATAGTGAGCATAAGATTGTCTGGTCGTGCCTCACCCCCGAGGACTTTACGAGCACCGGAGCCACCGAACGCGATTTGGCCGACGTCATTGACGAGTTGATTATCAATACCCCTGAAGCACGCAATGTGTTCATTCTTTCACAACGGCCGGATCACACCATCGAAGCGGTTGTCAGCACCGCGCCGTACGTGAATGCGCAATCCCTTTTCCCGGAATTCTCTGCGGAAGGCTCAGAGCACTTTGTGACGTTTACGGTGAGCGAAATGACCCTCCCAGAACTCACGCAACGCATTCTCCAGCGTATCAAACAGGCTCACCCGGATTAAACTGTACGGCCCTGACAACGACAGACGCTCCTCAGAGAGGGTCTTTTTTGTTATACTCCGTGCATGAGTGTTGTTGGATTTTCATCAATCGGCGATCTGTTCCCCGCTGACAAGGAAAAAGGGGACGGAGGAGGCGCGAACGCGACGTCGACGACTGCGCGTGCGCAAGCCAAAATTGATGAGAAAATGGAGGCGATCCGTTTGAAGACATTCGAAGAAGAAACGGAGTTGCAGGCATCGAATTGCGGCATGAGTTATATCAACCTCGCCAGTTTTCCGATTAGTCCTGAGGTGATTGCGCTCATTACAGAAGAAACTGCGCGCGAACATAAAATAATCTGTTTTTTTCGATTGCAAAATCAAATGCGTGTTGGTGTAGTGGACCCCGATGATCCAAAAATACATGACATCATTGCACAGTTGCAGTATGAACATGAAGGCGATCACATTCAATTGTATCTGATTTCCCAGCACAGTTTTGACCAGGCAGTGCAACTGTACCGCGCGGTTGCAAAGGTACGGGTGGTTGAAACCAATGTTCGTATCACCGCTGAGCAGCTGGAACGATTCCAGAAGGAACTCACCTCAGCGGACATCTTCCAAAAGCGACTGCAAGAAGTGAATATGACCGAGGCGTTTGCGATGATCATTTCCATGGCGTTGAATGCAGGATCGTCGGACGTGCACATCGAAGCGGAAGAAAAGGAAGTGGTGATCCGTTGTCGCATTGACGGTGTGTTGGTGGTGTTTGCGCGATTACCACACGCGATGTGGAAGCGACTCATCAGTCGCATCAAGACCGTCGCTGGATTAAAAATCAACATCAGCGAGATTCCACAGGATGGCCGCATTACGATCGAACTTGGCGAGAGCGGGTCACTGGATATTCGTGTCTCCACTCTGCCGTCGGCGTTTGGTGAAAGCGTCGTCTTCCGCTTGCTCAAGTCGTCTTCGATTGGGCTGTCGTTTGATCAACTCGGCATGCGGCCGCTCGTCTACGAGCGACTGAAAGCGGAGGTCGAAAAACCGAACGGCATGATTATTACCACCGGGCCGACGGGTTCTGGTAAAACAACGACGCTCTACGCTATTTTGAATACACTCAATTCGCCCGACAACAAAATTATCACTCTCGAAAATCCAATTGAGTACAAGCTGAAAGGGATTGTGCAGAGTCAGATTGACCACTTCAAAGGATACACATTTTCGTTGGGCTTGCGCGCGATCCTGCGTCAGGACCCGGACATCATTATGGTTGGTGAAATTCGTGACTTTGAAACCGCGCAGACCGCAATTGATGCGGCGTTGACTGGCCACTTGATGCTTTCGACGATCCATACGAATGATGCCGCCGGTGCCGTGCCGCGATTTTTGGGCATGGGAGTGCAAGGGATTTTCTTGGCGCCTGCGTTGAATGCAGTCATCGGTCAACGCTTGGTGCGCCGCATTTGTGAACAGTGTAAACAACCGTATACACCTTCTGCAGAAGAACTCAAAAAAATGAAAGAATGGATTGATGCGATTCCGGAAAACTCTGGGGAGAAAAAACCCGACGTGTCGCAGGTAAAATTTATGAAGGGCACCGGATGCGATCGATGCAACAAAACCGGCTACAAAGGTCGCGTGGGTATTTATGAAGTGTTCACGATGTCGGCTGAAGTCGAACAACAGATTTTGTCTGGGAAAGTGTCCGAATTCCAAATGAAAGAAATTTTGAAACGCGCCGGCATGGTGACCATGGGTCAGGACGGAATGCTGAAAGTGGTTGAAGGGGTGACGACGCTCGACGAAGTATTCCGCGTGGCAAAAGCGTAAAGCGTAATCTTCGCCTCAACTCAACGCTTCGAGAGACTTCTTCAACTGCTGGAGTTCAGTTTCACGCTGTGCATGCAGATCGCGTGTCTGGTCGACAATATCCGCTCGTGCATTCTGCATAAACTTCTCGTTGTTGAGTTTGTCAGCAATGCTGGCAATATGCTTCTCGACTTCAACCATCTGTGTCGCGAGACGTTGCTTTTCTTTTTCGACATCAATGACACCATCCAGTGGGATGATGAACTTCTGTTCACCAGAAACCAGATGCGCTGCCGTGGTATATGATTTTTCTGGCACAAAATGCACACGGGCGAGGTGGGCAATGAGCGCCGTGTCTTCTTCTGGCATGTCCACAGCCAATACCTCTAGTTTTCTCCCGGGCGCAATGCGATATTCGCGACGCAGGTTACGAACATCCGTGACGATCTGTTGAATGGCGTCAAATCGCTTATCAAGCGCGGGGTCAATCATCGATTCGTCCGCGTGCGGCCATTCATCAACCATCAACATGCCGTGTGGCATGACCATTCCTGCTTCTTTTGCGACCACTTCAGTCACAAATGGAATGACCGGATGCAATAATTTCAGCACCGTTCCCAACACCTCGCGTTGTTTTATGGAGGGTACTGTTTTTAACTTCGACATCTCAATATACCAGTCAGCAAATTCATGCCACACAAATCCATACAGCCGATCACACGCCTGGCCGTATTGGTCATCCGCATAGGCACGGTCCACATCGCGAATCAACGCATGCAGACGGGAGAGAATCCATCGGTCCGCACGTGACGGCTCGCCTGCCGAGGCCTCATTCATCACCACAAAACGCGACACATTCCACAGCTTGTTCACGAAGTTTCGAAAGTTTGCGATTTTTTCTTCGTAGAGTCGCACGTCATTCCCTGGCGTTGTTCCGGTGACCAGCGACATGCGCACTGCGTCCGTTCCATATTTTGCGGTCATCTCGAGCGGGTCAATGCCATTGCCTTTGGACTTGCTCATTTTCTGCCCAAACTTGTCACGCACCAATCCATGCAAATAGACTTTGCGAAACGGAATTTCGCCCATGCCGTAGGTTGTCATTAAGATCATGCGTGCCACCCAGAAAAACAAAATGTCATAGCCGGTTTCCAATACGTCTGTGGGATGGAATGTATTCAAGTCCTTCGACTTCTGCGGCCAGCCGAGCGTGGAGAAAGTCCACATACCAGAAGAAAACCACGTATCCAACACATCTTCGTCTTGTGTGTAGTCTGCTCCTGGCGAATCAATCTGCACAACCGGTTTTTCGCGCGCAGCATCACCGCTGTGATACCACGCAGGAATGCGATGGCCGTACCACAGCTGGCGAGAAATACACCAATCATGCAAATTCTCCATCCAGTGTTCGTACGTTTTGTTAAAACGATCCGGAACAATCTGAATGTCCCCCTCACGAACCACGTCAAGCGCCACTTCTTTCAATGTCTGCGTTTTTCCCTTCCACGCAACCACTGGCTTGTCGACCGCGACAAACCACTGCTTCATGATTTGTGGTTCGATCTTTCCTCCACCGCGATAGCTCACCGCGATGCTGTGCAAATATTCTTCGTCGATTTTTACCAACAGCCCTTTGGCTTTCAGTTTTTCAACAATCTTTGGCCGCGCCTCTTCAATATGCGTGCCGGCAAATTCACCGGCAACGGGCAACAGATTTCCATCCAAATCAATAATCTGTTCTTTATCCAGCCCGTGACGCTGCGCAATCTCAAAGTCCGTCGGCGTGTGCCACGGTGTGATGGTCATTACGCCTGAACCAAACGCGGGATCCACTGCTTCGTCTTTAATGATCGTCGCCGTGATCGGACCGTTGATCCATTCGACTTCCAAAGTGTCGCCGTGGCGATATGCGGCGTAACGCTCATCATCGGGATGCATCACGACGTATTTGTCACCGAACTTCGTTTCTGGCCGTACGGTACCAATCACAAACGGTCCGTACTGAAAATAGTAAAACGGCGCCTTCTCCTCTTTGTATTCCATTTCGTCGTCGGCAACAGTGGTATGCAGTTTCGGATCCCAGTTGACGACACGGTCACCGCGATACACGAGTCCGTCGTTCGCCATTTGAATGAACATGGTTTGTACCGCGTGAACCAATCCAGGATCGAGTGTGAATCGCTCACGCGTCCAGTCGAGCGAGAATCCCATTTTGCGCAACTGGTTGTTGATCGTGGATTTTGATTCTTCAACAAAAGCGTCAATGCGCCGCAGCAATTCTTCACGCCCCACGTCGTGCCGTGTTTTTCCTTCGGCTGCGTACATCATAGACTCCACTTTGCTCTGCGTGGCAATCGCCGCGTGATCTGTGCCCGGCAGCCAGAGTGTTTTTTTGCCTTGCATACGAGCATGACGAATCATCACGTCCTGGAGCACGTACATGGCGTGGCCAAGATGCAGCGTTCCTGTGGCATTTGGCGGCGGCAAGACAATGCTAAACGGCTCAGTGCGATCGCCTGGCAAGTTTTCGGGAGTATAAAAACCGGACGCTTCCCATAGACCGGAAATCTCATCTTCATGTTGTGCGGGATTGTATGCTTTGTCCATCATAGGCGAATACATTGACAATGAAACTTTTTTTTAGTTGAGTGAATGCACCACAGGGTGTGATCATGAGTAATCGAATTCGTAGAACGCTCGAGGGGCGGTCGCTGGGTGCCAAACAGGCGATTCGACTTCTGCTCGCTGAACTCGAGCTCGAGGAACGTGAGGCCAATGCGATGCCTCGTGTCGAGCTCATCAGGCGCGTCAACGACCACCAGGTGATGCTGAAGAACGCTGCGCAGGTTGATTACGTCTTCGGTCCAGAGCTCAGCAGCAACGCAGAGCTCGGGTCAGGCGGACGGCCTGAAGCTCGCGAGCCTCCGTCCGACGATCTGCGGGCCGCAGTGGAGCGGCCGTGGTATTGGTGGCTCTGGCCGCCGAACTGGCGACGTCGCGCGTGAGTGGAGCATGCCGGACGACGACGAAAGTCCGGCCTTCTTTTTTTAAAGAACTTTCACAAAATAGCCCTGGCTCATCCGCTGCATAAAGGCAGTATTCTCCTGTTGGACAGAGTGGTCAATTGCACTGATGCGCTGCTTCGTCCCTCTCTGCATTACCCAAGGATCGACCACGCGAATCTTCGGACGAATGTGATAATCATAGTCCGTGCTGTCCTCTCGCACGGTGATGTGCTCCATATCGTGCAAAAATTTTGTGACTTCTGGATGTTGTGACGATTGCATTTTCCGATAGACGTCCTGGTCCGTTGTAAAGAGATCGTCAAAAGTGATGATGCCTTCTTCAAGACTGAGTTTCATTGCTGACGCCAGTAAATAGTACAACGCTGATTGCAGCGGGTTTGCCCACAGTTTTTCGTTTGCGGCGCGGTAGGTGGTTGCAAACTGTTTTGCCCGTTCGGTGTTTTGAAAAACAATGTCGCCCTCGAAGACTGTCATGTCGCTGAGGAGCGCACGTGCTTCGAGGAGGTCCAGTTGCTTGTCGGTCACACAATCCCGAAAGCAGTAATCAATGCGATCGGCGCACAGGTCCGGCAGGTCGCGATCGGCAAGCTGAAACGCAGACTTGTTCAGCAAACTCCAGACCGAAATTCCATTGCGCTTGAGAATTTTTGGAATCTCGGATTCAAAAATAATTTTTTCGTGGAATTTTTCGTGGAATGTTTGCGAGGCGTCACCAAACACAATGTCGGACACATGCGAAAAGGCGGTGTGCGGAGCGTCGTGCAACAACCCGGCCACTTGTTCAACCAGTGATGCACCAAGGCGTTGCAAAATGTGGTAGACGCCGACGCTGTGTTCAAAACGATTGGTGGTGAGGTGCGGAAAACGGTAAAACGACGCACCGTACTGATTGACATCTTTCAACCGTTGCAACGGCTTACTCAAAATCAACTCTTCAACCACCGGTTCGGTGATGGTGATGTTGCCGTAAATGCGGTCGGTGTATTCCATAGAATAAATAAAGACCCCTGCTCAGGGTCCTTTGGATCACGCTCCATCGGACGGTACCACCTGATTCTCTCGCGACGGCGAGAGCGCTCATTGTCTGCCATTCACGCTGGCAAAACGGGTCAGCTCCTACTGGTGACATGGGCAGTAGTACGTGCGCTTTTCGTTTCTACTGTAGTGGAAGTGCTTGCTCGCGTCAAGGCATCTGCGTGTGCGTTTGCGCATGTGCACTACTCACGCGTATTGTCGTTTCAGTGGAGCGGTGCTATGGTTTTTCTGCATACAGCAGTCTCGCTTGTGTGCTTGTACCGGGAGGTTTTGATGGATATCTCACTTCAGCAGCTGCGAAACGGACCGGAGGTGCGTGCCCAGGTGCTGCGGGGCGCGGGCTTCTTCAGGGATAACATGGAGTCCGACCTCATCGACGAGCTCGCTCTGCGTGTTCTCGCCGAAGTCTACGCCCCGGGCAGGGACCTCTGCCAGATGGGGGAAGTGGCGGACTCCGTCATCGTGGTGGTCTCGGGGCGTGTCGTCATCCCGGGGAGTGGCGAAGATGGCCCGAGCTTCGGTCCGGGCGACGTCATCGGCGACTTCGGTCTCCTGGTGGGCTCCGGTGACGCCACGCGGACGGAAAGCCTGGTCGCGGCGGAGGAAACCGTCGTGCTCGAAATTCCCTACGAGCACCTACTCGTACACCGCAGTTCGCTGCTCTTCGCCATCGGTCGGCGGGTGCACGCGGCGCTCACCGCAGCGAACCAGCGTATCCGGAGGCTGACCCAGTTGTAACCGTTGGTTGCATTCTGGCTCTTTTTTTATTGGCAAAAAAAGAGAGTCCGTGTGATGGACTCGTGCTACGGCAGACCGGAGCTCGCCCGCCAACCCCACGGACGCATGTCACGCGGTTGCGCCGCGCGTTCCGTGTGCAGCAGGTTGGCCGCGATCCTTGCCTCCAGGCGAAGGAACAGCCGGTCTCCCCACCGGATGTCCTTCGCGGGGATGCTGTCGATGAATGCGCGGGCTTCCTCCTTGGTTGCCACGGGCACCCGACGTGCGGCGACGTGCGGTTCCTGCACGTTGTCGGACTCGGCCGTGAAGACCAGGTAGACGAAGCCCCTGCCGTCTTCCTCCACCAGCTTGATGCGTGGCGTCTTGCTCCGCGAGAAGGCACCCCGTGCCCGGTTGAACGCCGCTACGGTGAGCAGCGCTCCGGTACAGGTGGCCCATACGCCGAGCTGACGAGTGAGTGTGCTGTTCCCTCCCACCATTTCTCCTTCCGGTGCTCTGTGCATGTTTTGACCTCTTGCAGCGATGACGATTGTAGTGAATTCTTTTACGCGCGTCAATGCAGTGATGTGTGGGTGTGTTGTGTGGTGTCGGATCCACACGAGTAAAAAAAATGGGCCCGATCGTGTTCTTTCCGCGTTCCGTCGTTGGAACGCACACGATGGGCCGATGCGGCCTGACCCGGCGGCGACAGGGTCGCCACCACCGCCGGGCTAGAACGCGCCCGCTACTACTGCGGGCTGGGCGCCGCGTCGCGCTGGCCGAAGCGGGCGAGGCTCGGCAGGTCGCGGCGGTTGCGGACCGAGAACGCGCCGGTGAGGCGGTTCTGCAGCGCGAGCTGCTCGGGCTTGAACCCGCGGCCGCAGACGACGGTGTTGTCGCCGAGCTTGTCCGTCCCGACCACGAGGGTCTGGAGCTGGATGAGCTGCGGGTCGCGGCTGTCGTCCCAGGTGACCGCGAAGTGCGGGAAGCGCGCCTTGCGGTCGCTCCCCTTCACCGTCGCGGTGAACACGCCGTTGTCGGGCGTGCCCAGGCCGGTGATCTCGCCGTCGGCGTTGAGCGTGCCGGCCAGCTTGTAGGCCGCCTCGCGCTCGCTGTCGTCGTCGTTCACCCAGCTGCGGGCGTCGTCCGCGTTGACCGCGTAGACGTCCTTGCTGCCCTGCGCCACCGAGACGAGCGTCCCCTCGACGTCGTAGGCGGTGAACACCTCGTCGTCGCTGGCCTGCTCCGGGTTCGGGTCGAGCTCGCGGTAGTTCTTCGTCCGGTTGTCGAGCATCGCGCGCTTGGCGCGGCTGTCCGGCTTGCCGAACAGGGCGACGTTCGTCGAGACGGCCGCGTTGCGGGTGCGGCACTCCTCGTCGAAGATCGTCTGCTCGAGCATGTGGGCGAAGCCCATGGCCTCGGGGTCGTCCACGATCCGGGCGTCGGCGTGGATGAGCACCAGCTTGGTGCGCGCCACGCCGATCTCGTAGATCTCGCCCGGGTTCTTCATGCCCGGGTAGAGGTCGTCGAGCGCGATGCGGTCGACGACCTCTACCCGGGCATGAAGAAC
>SBBP01000126.1 GCA_005239655.1 Candidatus Microgenomatus auricola
CGATAACTACATGAGTGCAGAGGAAGCAAAGAAATACGGCATCATCGACAAAATTATCAAATAATCTTCCGCAAAACCCCATGGCTCCAAAGAAAAAGAAGGTTGCAAAAAAAACAGCCGCGCGCCACGGTGTACGTAAAGGACAAATCCAAAAAGCATCTCGCTCAGAACGCGGCGCAGAGCTGCGCTCAACTGTCGACATTCGACGCCCCAAATACCCGTTCATGGGCGCAACGATCACCACAGACTTTCAGGAAAACTTGGCGACGGGCCAGATGGTCGGCATGATTCTCTCCCACCACGCTGCTGCAAATGCGCATGTCGTCACCAACAGCATTGATCCGTTTAATATTATTGAAGGAGGATTTGCAATCCGCGAGGTGGTTCGTTACTACCCAACGCCCTACGTGCACATTGGTGTCGTTGACCCCGGTGTTGGTGGCAAGCGTCACGGCATCTGCGTGCGAATGAAACACCACAAAACCGGTGGCGATGTGTATGTCATCGGTCCTGACAATGGGCTCTTCTACCCAACCATGATCGAGAATAAGGTGACGGGTGCGATCATCTTGAAACGCGAAGAAGGGCCGTCGTCCACATTCCATGGTCGTGACATTTTTGCGCGTAATGCGGGCCGCTTGATTGCCGGGGTCCCGTTTGAAGACCTTGGCGAACCGACCGATCCCATAAAACTCGTTGACATCGAAATCTCTCCAAACACCATCGTGCACAAAGACGGCTTTGGCAATCTGAAAACACTCATCCATTCTTTGGAGGGCCTGGATGTTGGCAACACATACATTCTACAGGTACCGTCTGGTGTCTACGAACTGACGATGGTGAGAACGTTTAGTGATGTCGCCAAACGAACGCTCGTTGGCTACATGGGTTCGTGGGGCACGCTGGAAATCGCCGTTGTGGAAGGCGACGCCGGAACCATGATTGGCGCTCGAGCCGGTGATCAGTTCTGGATCCACACACCGAAGAAACTCTAACCTCTGTCACGCACGATCATCACACACAATCCCTCGTTTTTCGAGGGATTTGTGATTTTTCTTGACGCCGGTTCGTTGCATCGATAGACTGGGAGTACTAACTTATTAAGACGTGGCACGCAGGTATCGGCTGAACGGATTGTCTCCCTTATGCATTCGGTATTGAATCGGAATATCAACGAACATAAGCTTTTTGAGCGCCTGAACTAAACCGTTCGGCTCTTCGATTCGTCCACAACACACTTGCGTTGCACAAAAACGATATATGGAAATCGCTATTGGGATTGTTGCACTCGCGATTGGCGTGGTTGGTGGCTGGCTGTTCCGACATTTAAAAGCGTCCGCAGACCAAAACTCGGCAGAGATGAAGGCCGAGAACATGCTGAAAGAAGCGAAGGCAAAACAGCAAGAAGTTCTCCTTGAGGCAAAAGACAAGGCGCTGAAAATTATTGACGAGGCGAAGGGCGAAGAACAAGAGCGCCGCGCCGAATTGCAAAAAACGCAACAGCGCATTGAGAAGCGTGAAAGCATGTTCGATCAAAAACTCTTGGAGATCGAACAGAAAAAAGATCAACTGCAGAAAAAAGCCGAGGAAGTCGAGCAGGTCAAGCAGCAGATTTTGGAAATTAAAAAAGAACAGCTGCAGAAGCTCGAGCGTGTGGCTGAACTGGACCGTGAGCGTGCTCAAGAAATTTTGATGAAGAACGTGGAGAAGGATGTGGGCGACGCATTGGCTTCACGTATCAAAAAACTGGAGGGAGAGGCCACTGAAGTCTACGACGAGAAGGCGCGACGCATCTTGACCGACGCCATTCAGCGCTGCGGCATGTCGCATGCAGCCGAAACCACGTCGACGGTTCTGCAGTTGCCGTCAGATGAAATGAAAGGTCGCATTATCGGACGCGAAGGTCGCAATATCAAACGCATCGAGGAACTCACTGGAGTGGAAGTGATTGTGGACGACACGCCAGAATCGATTTTGATTTCTGCCTTCTCTCCGATTCGCCGTCACCTTGCAAAGCGCGCGCTCGACAAGTTGATGTCAGACGGCCGCATCCACCCAACAAAAATTGAAGAGGCTGTCGAGACGGCACGAAAGGAACTCTCCGGCGAAATTCGCCGGGCAGGTGAGGAGGCATTGTATGAAATTGGCATCACTGGTATTGATCCAAAGTTGACACAAATTCTTGGTCGCTTACGGTACCGAACCAGCTATGGACAAAACGTGTTGCGCCATTCGATTGAAGTGGGATTCTTGGCCGCGCTGATCGCAGAAGAGTTGGGTGCTGATGTGGCGATGTGCCGCAAGGGTGGGTTGTTCCACGATATTGGCAAGGCATTGGATCACGATATTCAAGGCACGCATCCAGAAATTGGTCGCGACATTGGTCGCAAGTTTGGTTTTAGCAAAGAACTGTCAGACGCCGCTTTCTGCCACCATGATGACTACCCACCAACAATTGAGGCGGTCATTGTGAAGGTGGCGGATTCGATTTCTGGCGGTCGCCCAGGGGCACGTAAGGATTCCTACGAACAGTACATCCAGCGGTTGGAAGAATTGGAGAACACCGCGTTGCAATTTGAAGGTGTACAGAAAGCCTATGCCATCCAGGCTGGCCGTGAAATTCGTGTGTTTGTGGAGCCGGAAAAGATTGATGATTTCGGCGCTTTGCAGTTAGCTAAAGACATTGCCGGCCGCATCCAGTCTGAGTTAAAGTATCCGGGTGAGATTAAGA
>SBBP01000169.1 GCA_005239655.1 Candidatus Microgenomatus auricola
CATTTACACGCTCGGAATGTTCTTCTTGCCGCTGTATGCCATTTCGTTGGGGTATACACTGGTGCAGTCGGGTCTTCTCGTGTTGGTGATGAGCGTGCCGTTTTTAGCCAGTGTATTCACCGCTGAAATTGCCGATCACTCTGAGCGCTTTCGCAATATCATTTGCGGTTTACTGATTTCATGCGTAGGGATCATCGGCATTGGAATGTGGGCCGGGCAGTCCGGAACACAGCTGTATGTATGGGCATTTGTCTTCATGGCTGGCTTTGCAGTGATTGAACCGTCGCTGAGTGCAGTGGTGAGCATGCTGAGTCCGAAAGGTGAGAGTGGAACCAGCTCCGCAGTCACTGATGCCATGTTGTATTTGGCAGTGATGATTTTTTCTCCGATTGTTGGTTTTCTCTCTGATGCCGTCGGGTGGCAAAATACATTTTTTGCGGCTGGAGCATTTTTCGCGGCGTTGGCTGTGCTGACACTGTGGATCCGCGCACGTTTTCAAAAAAAGAACTTATTGTATCGGCTTCACCACCCACACGCAAAGCATAACCCGTATGTATTATGAGCGACCTGCATACCACTCTCATTGAAAAAATTCAGGAAGTACTCGAGGCCGACCGTCGTGTCTGCGCGGCATGGCTTGAGGGTTCACTCGCACGCGATGAAGACGACGATCTCTCAGACATCGACCTGTGGGTTTGTGTTTCGGACGATTCATTTCAATCGTTCATCGACGATCGCGAACAGTTTGCCGCCAAAATCGGACCGGTGTTGTCCGTGCTGTACCCAAAAACGCCCGGACAGCCAGAGGACATCGACTCCTTCCAGATTATTTTTGATGATCAGCCCATCACCTGTCATCTCGATGTGGACGTGCAAAAAGAGAGTCGCCACTTCCATTTTACGAAAGGTTCTTCGGCTGAAGAGTGTCGAGTCCTCTTCGATCGTGGAAAAATTGTGCGGTTCAAGGCGCTCGATGAGAAGGCGGTTGAGGAGTATGTACGCCCACTCTTTGAATTCACCATGGTTCAGTTTTGGCATCGGCTCCCCCAAGTGCTCGTGCTGCTGGAGCGTGGATATTTTTTGGAAGCCACTGATGCGTTCCGTGATCGACTCGAAGATCTTGTCACCGTCTATCGCATACTGTACACTCCGGAAAAGGTTGATTGGGGTTGGAAAGATGCGGATGCAGAATTGCCCGATGATGCGATCGGCACCATTGCCGACTGCACGCCGGAGTTATCCGAAAAATCGTTACGCAAATGTACGCTGCGATTGGCAAAGGCATTCCAAAAACAGTCTGCAGTGTTGAGCAAGCGCTTGGGCGTCCCTCTACCAACCGCGCTGATCGCTGCAGTGAAAGAAGTGATCTAATCTATGGTTTACGTTGAAGAGGACAGCCAAGAGCCGGTCATTGCCGATCATCACAGTCGATGGCCAACACGACCGCCGAAGCAACGATCGAGTATCGTGCGTTGGTTTATCATCGGAGGTGTTGTGGCTGCCGGTGTTTTTGTGATTTTGGTGATTGTGAGTTGGAGTCTACTTTCATCTGCGCTTTCGTCACTCTCGTTATGAAGAGCACAGCGCCACTGGCAGAAGCGGTTGCAGCATTCGTTCGTGAACAGGGATTCACGTTGGTTCGCGAGTTTGTTCCAGACCACTCGTACGTGATTGACCATGGGCCGCGTGATCGACAGGCGCTGGTTGTCATCGACCCGATCAATCCTGAACGTCGGCCAGGAAAACCCAAAGGAAAAGCACAGGGGCGTGAGATGCGCGCCTTGGAGCGCATGGAGGAGATTTTTCAAGTGATGAAGGACTTCCGTTTTTTTGCTCTCTGTTTGCCAGGGGTTTTTGGAATGGGGCGATACGGCGAGTCGTTCGATTGGGTGATGCTCAAGTACTACGACGGAACGCGTTATGATGAAACGCGTGGCGATGTGCCGATGGAACTTGCGGCTGAAGCGGCAATGATGGTTTTTGATTTGACGCAAGTACCGGTGCTGAAGTTTTCAAAAAAAGTTGAGACCGAGCACTATCCGAACCGGTTGAAAACACTACATCCTCAGTTTTCTGTGCTGGTTGAACATGGCATTGTGAGCGCCGAGCGCGCAGAAGAGCTAGTGAATCATTGGTCGACATTTTTTGATCAAAACGTGCCCACGCTCTACACGATTCAGAACGGTTGTTTTTCGCCAAAGAAATTTTTACACCTCGAGGAATCGATTGTGTTACTGGATTGGGCAGACGCGCGTGTCACCACGGTTGAGGATGTTGTTGCCTATTGCTGGATTGCGATGTTTCGACAACCGCAGTGGCAATCACGTTTTCTGGACGAAGTGCAACAGCTGCTCGACACCAATCCAGAATGGCTGAGTGTGATGAAACAGTGGAACGCGGCACAGCGCGCGATTTTCCTTGCGTTGCAGAACGCCCTCACGGATGAAGAGCGAACATTTTTACAAACGATTCTGAACCCATAACCCCGATGCGTATCACACTGTTTTTCGTCGTCGTGTGTCTCATCACACTTGGAGCAGGTTGTGGCACAGCGACAAACACAAATACCACGGTGTCTGGAAACAGCAACGTCGCAAATACGAATACATCGAGTGCAGCCAATCGCACACAAGAGGACATCATCTACGGCACGAACATGGACCCCGCAGTCGTGGAGGAATCGCGCACGGACTGTCAACAGCGTGGCGGCACGTTTGATGAATGCGGGAGTGCATGCAGTGAAGGTGAAATCTGCATAACCGTGTGCGCACTACGGTGTGATTTTGACTGATTGAACGTGCACCCTGAAAAGAGTGGAAAGAACTGTGCCAATTTGGTAGACTACCACCATGACTCGTCACGACGTACGTGAGTATTTGCCAGATCTCTACGGTTTTTTTGCTGAGTGTACAGACGAGCACCCGTTTTGGCAGGCTGTGACAACGGTGCACTTGAAGGACGTAAAACGCGGTCGCACGCTGCTCCCGTTGTTGGACCGTTTTTGTTCATCACTTTCCGCAATTGACGGGAACCATATTGTTGCAGAGCGTCTCCACAACGCACAAACCCATGAAGAGTTGATGACGTTTCTGACGCAACTGTACGTCGCCTACTTGTATCGAGAACACGGGCCGCGCTTCATTCACGGCGACCATGGCTACCATATTGAAGTCGAAATTGCCGATCAGCTTCTCGCCCTTGGCGTGGTGAGCTTTCACGATTTCCGTGCCCCGACCATTCAGTTTGCCGACGAAATAAGCGACACGACAGAATATCTTGAACATCTCAAACTACACGCACAACAATTTGCACAACATCCAACCGCACGACATCACGTGCTCGCTGATGTGACTGACCACAGTCAACTGCATCGCGAGGTCGAATTGTCACGAGAAGTGCAGAAGCAACAAAAGGAAATGACGAAGCATTTTCCACATCTCTCAGGGATTATTCTCGTCGACCCGACCCCAGGGCGCGAGCAAGCGAAGTTCATTCCATTCCACGAGGGCAACAGCGATTTAGAACAACTTTTACATAAAGTGAACTAATATGTACCGACTCATTCTCATTGCCGCGTTCTGGGTCATCCTCGCCGCCCCAGCTCACGCGGCCACGCAAACCGTGACCGTCACCGCCAAGCAGTTTAGTTTTTCACCGTCAACGATCACCGTGAACGAAGGCGACACGGTGAAACTCACGTTGGTAAGCAGTGATGTCGACCACGGTTTTTCGTTGTCCGCATTTGGAGTCAATGCCAACATCCCCGCTGGAGGTAAAACCACGGTGACGTTTGAGGCCGACACCGCTGGAACGTATAGCTTTTCCTGTTCTGTCTTCTGCGGTTCTGGACACGGCGGCATGACCGGTACGCTGGTTGTGAAAGAGGCGCCAGCGCCAGACACGACAGCACCAGCAGTGTCAGGAGTCCGCATTTCATCGTTCACCGATACGAACGCAGTCATCTCCTGGTCAACGGACGAAGCCGCATTTGGTCAGGTGGAATACGGCACCGCATCCGGCGCGTACACTGAGGTGACGCCGCTCGAAGAAACGGCCAGTACAGCACACACGGCATCCCTCTCGAATTTGTCTGCAGGCACCACCTATTACTTTCGTGTGAAAGTGCAGGATAGTGCTGGCAACGTTACTCGCGGCAGCGAATCCTCATTGACCACCGAGGAAGAGGATGACACGAATAGCAATCGCAACACGAATACCAAAACGAACGACAATAAAAACAACAACGAAAACACGAATAGCGCGGACGATGACGAACCGTCTGGTGATGGTGCGTCGATTGCAACCATTGGAGGAGAAGACCAAACATTCACGCTGGCAAGCAACCCGAGTAGCATTGCATTTACCGTTGGCGAGCAGTTGCGATTGACTGGGACAGCGTCTGCACACGCTGAAGTCATCATTGAATTCTGTTGTTCCGTGACGCGATACACAGTGGTTGCCGACAGCGATGGAGAGTGGGCGTTTCAAGGAACTCCGTCGCTGGATTCCGGCGACCAAACCGTCACCGTCTATGAGCGAGACCGCGCAGACGAAAAGGATGTTGTGGAATTTGTGATGAGCGAGGAAAGTGATGCAACAGATTCGAATGAGGCATCTGATGATGAAACGGAAGATGTCGGCGGCGGTGGTTTTGACAATGCGGTCGTCTGGATCATTATTGTTGGCATTCTCTTGATGATTGGCGCAGGAGCGTTTTTCGCGCGATCCATGCGTCGCTAAATTTTCTATGGTTGATGTTGGCGCGCACACGCGGGCGCACGGGTTTGAGCTCTTTGGGATAGTTCCGGTTGGGCCATCGACCACTGCACAGGCATTGCGCAACTGGCTGGGAAAGGAGATGCATGGCACGATGGAATGGATGGCGCGTCCCGATGCGTTGGAAAAACGGGCCGATCCACGCGCGGTGTTGCCAGAAGCCAAATCGATTATCGTTTTAGCATTTCAATACACCCCTCTCGAAATTCCCGCAGAGCTGCTCAATGACCCGTCGCGCGGTATTATTGCTCGGTATGCACAGTACGATGATTATCACGTGATCATTGAACGCAAACTCGAGAGACTGGCAGAGGAACTCCAGCAGGCGATCGGTGCATTTTATTGGAAAGCGTATGTCGATACCGGTCCAGTCCTCGAACGCGAGTGGGCGAGTGCTGCAGGACTGGGGTTTATTGGCCGCAACACCAACCTCATTCACGAGCAGTTGGGTTCATACCTCTTTTTGTGTGAGTTGATTGTGAGTGCATCACTTCCCGAAGTGCGACGCACTCCGATCGGCAGTTGCGGAACCTGCCATCGCTGTGGTGATGCCTGTCCGACCGGCGCCATTGTCGCTGACCGCACGATCGATGCGCGGAAATGTATTTCGTATTTAACGATTGAGCATCGTGGCGCCATTCCGGAATGGATTCGTCCGCTGATGAAGAATCGCATTTATGGATGTGATATCTGTCAGGAAGTCTGCCCCTGGAATCGCAAACCCAAGGCGCAAACAAAATCCGATTTTCGTGTGCGTGAGGATTTGGTTGCGCCAAAACTGGAAACGCTGTTATTTTTTGATGACGAATCGTTTCGACAGCGATTCCAAAAAAGCCCGATCAAACGGGCAAAGCGTGAAGGGTTTATGCGCAACGTGTCGATCGCACTCGGCAACTGGGGAACGCCACACGCACGCACGCTGTTGCGCGAAATCATCGCTCGTGATCCATCGCCACTCGTCCGCGAGCATGCGCAATGGTATACTCAACGCCTATGAACACATTCACTATCTTGACTCAAGGTCATAGCGACATCATTAATATTACGGAGCACGTCGAACAGATTGTCGCAGAACGTGGCACACGCGAGGGCGTCATCCACCTTTTTGTTCCAAGCACAACTGCTGCGCTGACGATTATGGAGGACGAGGCAGGGGCAAAAAAAGACTTGCACGATGCCCTGGATCGGCTCGTTCCAGCAGCGGGTGAGTATGCTCACAACGCGAAGTGGGGAGACATGAATGGCTACGCGCATGTGCGATCCGCGTTGATGAAACCGTTTCTCGCGATTCCTTTGCACGAAGGAAAAATGCAACTGGGTAGTTGGCAGAGCATTGTCTTGATCGATTTTGATAATCAACCGCGCACGCGGCAGGTGCACGTTATGATTTCGTCCGCCGTTTGAAGATGCGGAAAAGCACAACCAGACCGACGATCGTGAGAGCGCCCAGTACATTCAGCAGTAAATCATTTGCGGTATCTGGTCCATCGCCAAGGCGATTTCCACCCGTCACCATATCCTCAATGTATTCTTCAAGCTCGTAGAACACGCCGAGCGTTACTGCAGTTGTGAACGTAGACCACACGAGTAATGCACGGTCTCGTTGAGGTTGAAAAGATGCCGTGAAGACATTCCAGAGGAACGCCGCAGCGGCAAACGAGCCAACGAAATGCAACGCAGCGTCGTAGAGCGGGTATTGGCTGTACCAATGGAGAAAATCTCCAGCCGCATCAAAGACTGTTGTGAAGAGAACCGGAAAAACAGCCCACCAACACAATGTCTGCTGGAGGCGTTTTTGCATTTGAGAGTAGGTGATTTCTAAACCAATCAAGACAGTGCTGCTCGTGAGAAACAACCCGAGAAGTGTATAATCCAAATCAATCGCAAAGACACCCAGCACGGCAAGCAATTCAAAAGCAATGAGCGGAATCAGAACAACACGCCACACGAATGCAATTTGTCCACGCATCATACTGTGTGCAGTATAGTTGAGATGACTGAGTATTGACAACCAGTCAAATTCATGTATACTCTTGCGCGTGCAGGTCAATGCAGCAACACCGGAGGAAAAGTGAACTTGTTCAAGTTGAATGGCTCCTGGGCCCAATTCCCGGCCATGATGGTCGGCGTTGGCTTCTTCATTATCCTGCTCGTCAACGTGCCGCCGCACACGGTGATGAGCTGGGAGGTGACGACCGTCGCCGCCATCTGGACGTTCGGCTGGTCGGTTCTGGCCGCGATCGGCCACTACTTCGATCACCGCGCCCGTCGGGCGGAGGTGGCGAAGAAGTGGCGGGTGTGGCCGTTTGCCGACCCGGGATCCCGGGCCTTCCCCCCTCGTTCTGGTCGCGATCGCTAAGCCGCACGCGACCTCCTTTTTTTATACTCGAAAGTCGACTAGAATGATGGGCATGACCCATCGATATACACTGTTGACGCAAACTCTGCTCCTCTACGCGGTAGCGTTTCTGTGGGGATTTATTATTGCGACTCAACCGGCCGCATCAACAGTGGCACCGACTGCGCCTTCAGTACACCCGACAACGACGATCATGCTCTTCGCCCTGGCATCTGCTGCGGCACTGACTTTGGTGAAGAACGTGAAAACCGAACACTTCTGGCAATTGTTCTTTGGTGTGGTTGCTGGTGCAGGTCTGGTCATTGCCCTGTTTTACACGGTGATCGGTGTGATGCCGACTGTTGCTGCGTATGCGACAAGTCTGACCATCGCCACTTTCCTCATCGTCTATCGCAAGCGATCCAAACGAATTTGGATACACAATGGCGTCGTGCTGATTGCCTCTGTTGGAGTGGGACGGTTGTTTGGTGTGCAGTTTGCGCCACAAAGCATGACGCTCATTGTCGGTTTCATCGCCGTGTACGACATCATCGCTGTCTATTTTTCAAAGCAGATGTTTAGCATCGCAAAAGCGCTCTTCGAACACCAATCGTTGTTTGGATTCATACTCACTCCGCGGTTTTCAGACTGGCGAGAATCATTTGCAGAGACTGCCAAGCCGCGGGTGATTCTGGGCGCGGGTGATATCGCATTTCCGTTGTGTTTGGCCCTCTCCTATCTCACGCACGGTGCGCCGATTCTGTTCCTTGTGGTGACGATTGCCACACTCTGTGGTATCGTGGTGCTCTACGCGGCGCGTCCAGAAAAACGACCGCTCCCTGCGCTACCAGTGCTCATTGGTTGCGCACTCATTGCGCTCTACGTGGCCACTCGATTGATATGATCTGCTCAGTCTACATCACATGCGCGAATCGCACGCAGGCACGAACGATTGCGCGCACGTTGCTCGAAGAACGGTTGATTGCCTGTGCCAATCTCCTGCCGGTTGAAAGTCTTTTCTGGTGGAAGGGGAGTGTGCAGGAAGAGGCGGAAGTGGCGATCATCGCAAAAACCTCGCAAGAAAAATTTTCTGCTGTGGAGAAACGCGTGAAAGAGCTTCACACCAACACTGTCCCGTGCGTTGTGGCGTGGCCGATCGTGGAAGCATCACCAGAATACTCGCTCTGGGTGACAGGGGAAGTCATTTCGCGTGACGACCAGCACATCGATTGACGCCGTGTATTGCCTCTGTCACCATTGACTCCGGCGCCATAGTGATTCGGAGGATGCGTATGACTGTCGTTCGCTGCGCCTGGCTTTTCGGCAAGTCCTGCATCGCGTTGCCGATCATCGTGGTCGGTTTCGCATACACCCTCGTGATGGCTGCAATCGCCTTCATCGGCGGACACCAATGGAAGCTGTGTTCGCCCAAACGGTGGAGGAATCCGTTCACCCATCTTCCGTGGCTCTGGTCGTGGGGGCTGAGATATTTCTTCTTCCCCCTCGTCGGTATTCGCGTGTGCGTGGAAAACAACATGCGACCGTTCGTTGACTACCAACGTGCGGTCGTGGCAGCTGGGCACGGCAGCACGCTGGGGGTGCTCATCCAGGTGTGGGCAATGACGGCATTCCTGCCGCACCCCGTACGCTGGGCAGTCAAGAGCGAGCTCATGCGCTGGCCGGTGGGATGGGGATTGGACGCGCTCGACCTCGCATGGACGGTTGACCGGGGGGACCGTGGCCAGGCACTGGCTCAGCTCGCGACCATGGGAAGCGAGTTCAACACGGGATGCGCTGCGATTCTGGTGGATGCTCACCGTCCAACCCAGAAGTGGATCGACGAGGGCCGAGCGTTCTACATCAGTATTGGTCGGCCTGACCTCGCTGACCGCCTTGAGCACACAGCGCGACCGCGACCGGCTGGGCTGCGACAGCTGCTGCTGACTACGCCACACGAGCGGTTGGTGCGGGTCGTGGTGACCTCGTCCGTTCACGAGGAAGGGTTCGCCGGCATTCTCTCCCTCATGTACGGCGGCACGATCTTCGTGGCCCTCGACGACTGGGATTCGGACCTGCGGCCAGACGACGAAGCCTACTTTACGGCGATGCTCACCGAGTGCTGGCTGGGGACAGTCCACGACTGGATCCGGACGAAGCGTCGGGAAGCATCATCCGATAGCTGGTGGCAGCGTGTGCGCCTTGCGTTCTATCGTTTGCGGTACAGAGTCGGCAACGATTCCTAATGACCGCTTCTTTTTTAGACCGCGCGCTCAAGCTGCTGAATCGTTTCTTTGAGTTTTTTCACCCAAGCGCTCCCAAGAATTTCTGTTGTGGATCGCGCCTTTTTGCGTTCAGCACCTTTGATGTAGAGCACATCCCATTCTGGTGATATCGCAGGCAGCTGTTCATCAGCGGTCAGCGTAATGCGTGGAGAAGTGAGCGTGTTGTGTTTGGATGGATAGGTGGTGTCAATCGAGAGGAGTGTGGATTGTGCGGCAAGCAGTTTGATTTCGAGCAGATCAAAGAGCGCGGCAACGCTGGGATGTGTGTCAGCGTATTTTTCGCGTTCTTCATGGAGTTGCTCAATCTCCCGAATGTGCGCCAGTTTTTGGTAGAGCAGAATGCGCTCGCCTTCATCGGTGATGACGGTTTCGGGAATGCGGGCCTCCATCGGAAGATCAATCGGGATGTCGCGCTCGGGAAGTTCCTCCACACCTTCCAGTTCGCGGCTGGCTTGATTGAGTAGGCGAACGTAGAGGTTGAGACCCACGCGCACCGCATGGCCGTGTTGTTCTTTCCCAAGGAAATTTCCCACGCCACGAATCTCCATGTCTTTCATGGCCAGTTCAAAGCCCGCACCGAGGTGTGACGCTTCTTGTAGTGCCGTGAGTCGCTGTCGCGCATCGTGATCGAGCATTTTTTCCGTGTACAAAAAGTAGGCATGCCCTTGCTGATGGCTCCGTCCCACGCGACCTTTCAACTGGTACAACTCCGCCAAACCGAATGCCGATGCGTTTTCGACGATCATGGTATTGGCGGTGGGAATGTCGAGGCCGTTTTCAACAATTGTTGTGGCAAGGAGCACATCGATTTCTCCAGTATCAAATGCGTGCATGACGGCAGACAGCGGCTGCTCGTCCATCTGCCCATGTGCGATTCCGATGCGCGCTTTTGGCAATAACGTCTGCAATTCGTTTTTGCGATGCTCAATGCTCGCAACGCGATTGTAAATGTAGTAGGTTTGGCCATTGCGAGCCATTTCGTGCTCGATGGCTTCCTTCACCATTGCAGGAGTGTACCGTTCGATCACTGTGCGTACGGATTTGCGTTCCTGTGGCGGAGTGAGGATGGTCGAGATGTCACGCACGCCGGACAACGAAAGGTTGAGCGTGCGCGGAATGGGTGTTGCCGTCATGGTGAGTACATGCGCGTGCGCACGCATGGCTGTGAGTGTTTCTTTTGCCTTCACACCGAATCGTTGTTCTTCATCAACAACGATCAATCCGAGTTTTTTCCACGCAACGTCTTTAGAC
>SBBP01000145.1 GCA_005239655.1 Candidatus Microgenomatus auricola
CGCTCAACACCGCTGCCTCCTGGTTTTTGAGCGCCAAGGTGATCAAAAAATTCTCTTCGGGTGGACCAACGAAATCCACGCGCGTTGAAAACTCAAACACACGACTCCCGACACGCTCCTCCAACCCGTCGTACACATCATCTTTAATATCAATTGATCGATAGTCTCCACGTTCGCGCGCTTTCTTCAAACTGATAAAATAGCTGAACTCGTTCGTCAGTGGAAACACATCGGCAACAGCCTGATTGTCCATCACCTCAGCAACAATTTCTTTCCGCAATTCCACACGTTCAGCCAACGGCGTATCAGTGAAAAACTCCCCGTTCAAATCCAGAAAATTCGCATTCACGCCACTGGCAAACTGCACCACTTTGATCTCGCCCGTTCTAAAAAAATACCCAACCACGCCAAACGAAACAGCCATCGCACAGACAATGATACCAACGCGGATCCACGCTGACGAACGCAGGATACGACTGTTCACTCGAATGAGCCACCGCGAAATCCACCACAAATTCTGAATCTCATCGTTCCCATGACGCCGGCTGGGCTTCAAAAAAATCCCGCCGACCCATACTAAAAAAATCAACGGAACCACATACGATCCGATTGTCGCGGGAATCACGGTACGCGGAATGTAGGCAAAAATTTCACCCAAGTAGCCGGAAATCACCCCAAACGGGACAAATACAATGACATTGGTGAGCGTGGCAAGGAACAACCCCATACCGACATCGTCGACAGCAGCCAACGCCGCGACGCTCCCACGCATACCCACATCAATCTTGCGCTGAATGCTTTCCAAAATCACCAGTGCTGGGTCAACAACTAAGCCAATCACTAATACCAATGAGAAGAGCACCAGAGTGTTTAAGTCGTGACCAGTGAAGTAGACATAGATATTGGCAAACACAAGGCTTAGGGGGATTGCTGCAGCGGAAATCAACGCAGCACGCCACGAGACAAATGCGAGCATCACCAAAAATACCAACTGAATACCGCCGAGCACCCAACCGACGTGTCGGATACCGCTCTCCGTATCCAGTGGACCGCCTGCTAACCCGGTCACCACTTCGCTCACCTGCTGCTGGTTGAATTGATTGTTCGTAAAATGTTCAACGATCACGGTTCCAGTGAGTTCACCGGAATCGTGCTGAGGAGAAACAAACCGCGTTCCCTCAACGTGCGCAAGCAACTCTTCGACTCGCTCTGTATACTCTGCCAATTCAATGTCGTCTGCGGCTTTCACGAAAACGACAACGGCTGGCAACACCGCCGAGGTATCGCCGGAACGCACACCGATGTACGGCGTATCGTTGTCGACAAAACGATAGATGATGTCGACCGTGGCGACGTCTTCAAGACGCACAGCGGGCGTCCGTGGCGTGGCAGCACGCAACTCCAGCGATGCGATCGCATCTCGCGAACTGTCACCAAGTGTGGTCAGCACCGCCTGATTCTTAGCGTCAATCGTGAGGTTGCTGGCTACTGGAAGTGTTTCAGACAACACGCTCAGTTGCGCGATAACCTCTTGATATGACACGCCAGTGCGCAACACGTCGGCCTGCCGTGTCTGCACAACGAGTGCACGCTCGAGTTCAACGAGTTGCTCCACACTCGCGGTCTCTGGAATTTCGTTCAGCAACTGTTCAAGGTGATGATAGACGCGGTACAGCTCTTCCAGGTTTTCACCAGCGATTGAGAACGCAATATCCGGTCCCTCGATGGTCGGCGAAATCATCTGCGGCGCCTGCACGCCCTCCGGGAATTCCAGACTGCTGATCGCGGCATCGATATCGCTACGGACACTGGTCGTATCTGTCCCTTCAGTCAAATCGACACGAATAAACGAAACCGAATTGCTACTTGTTGATTGATAGGTACTCACTCCGGCAACGCTCTTCACGACTCCTTCAATTGGCTGCGTCACTGTTTCGGCAACGGTTTCTGCAGAGGCTCCGGGATAAATCGTTTGAATGAAAACCGCTCGGAAGTCCGGCTGCGGAAAGCCTGTGGTTTTGAGCAACATCGTGCTGGCAACTCCCAAAAGTACAAGCAGCGCGAGAGAGAGCAGCATCAAACGACGCCGACCTAAAAAATAATCCGCAATCCGGTAGTTAAAATTCTTTTTCATACTGGTCTATCCTACGTTTTCAAGCGACGCACTGTCAATCCGTATCCGATCGGCGTGAATCATGCTACTATAGAAAAAACGATTCGCATTTACGCATCTATGCATCGCACAGCCTGGCTCATCAGTGTTCTCAGTGTCCTCCTCATTCTCCTCGGTGGCGTATGGTACTGGTTTTTCCGCTTTGCCTGCGAAGATGACTGGTGTTTGATCCTTGAGGCGAGGAGAGTTGAAGTGCACGAAAAAAACAAGTAATCTCAGCCATTCTTGATTTGTTTAGCGGTTCGTGTATACTTCATCTCGATTGTGCGGTTCGAACTATGAAAATAGGAGACTCGTGCAAGAGTAATTTCTTAATTGTGCTCGGAAATGGCAAACAAACTATTTGTCGGTGGATTACCGTATTCCACGACAGATGAAGAGCTGAAACAAGCCTTCATGCAAGCCGGTAATGTCACATCGGCAAACGTCATCATGGACAAGATGACAGGACGCTCTAAGGGATTCGGCTTTGTCGAAATGGCAACAGACGAAGAAGCCCAGGCAGCAATCGCGATGTGGAATGGTCAGGAGCTCGGCGGCCGCCGTATCAAGGTGGACGAAGCTCGCCCACGCGAAGACAGACCACGTCGTTCAGACGATAACTAGTCTACTCAACAACACTCGCCGAAACGGCGGGTGTTTTGATTTGCGGATATTTAGTATACAATAGTGATATGCAAGTCGAATTTCGCAAATTTCAAACGATCGCATTCTTTACTGTACTGATTGGGATTGGACTTCTCTTTTTCCGTGTGATTGTGCCGTACATCTACCCCATTTTCTGGGCAGCGGTGATTGCGGTTCTGTTCGCACCTGTCTACCGATGGTTCAAGAATAAAATAAAAAATGAAAGTGCGGCAGCGGGCGTGACGCTTACACTGATTCTCATTCTCGTCATCATTCCGTTGGCGGGATTTTTCGGCATCGTCATCAAGCAGGC
The DNA here is from genome assembly GCA_005239655.1 of Candidatus Microgenomatus auricola. Classification (GTDB taxonomy): domain Bacteria; phylum Patescibacteriota; class Patescibacteriia; order UBA9570; family XYC2-FULL-38-9; genus Microgenomatus_B; species Microgenomatus_B auricola_A. The sequence continues at coordinate 3,114 of SBBP01000145.1, forward strand.
GGTCGATGTCTATGCGTACGTCAGTCAACCGGAGACACTATCGTCTGTTGAGGAAACCGTTCGTGACACACTCGCACGTCCTGAGGTGCAAAATTTCATGGAGCGTTTTCAAGTTGAGCAGAAGCTGAAAGAATTCTCTGAAAAGGCTGGCAAGGCAATGGTGAGTTGGCTCACGGCAAGTTCAAAGAGCACCGTCACGGCCATTGTTCAATTTTTCATCATGCTCTATACGCTTTTCTACTTTTTGAAAGATGGGGAGGCGTGGTTGCGTAAAATAATGCTCTTGCTGCCGTTTGGTGATGACAACGAAAAAGTTCTCTACAAAAAATTTGTTTCGACAAGTAAGGCGACACTCAAAGGCACTATTTTGATCGGCGGCATTCAAGGAACAATTGGCGGGATCCTTTTCGCGATTGTCGGCATTCCCTCAGCTGCATTCTGGGGGTTAGTGATGATTGTTGCGGCGATCATTCCCGCAGTGGGGCCAGCGCTCGTGTGGGTACCGGCTGCTCTCTACATGCTCGTCACGGGGAACA
>SBBP01000038.1 GCA_005239655.1 Candidatus Microgenomatus auricola
ACCTCGTTTTCCATGTCGGCAAAAATATTTTTGCGTGCGGCAGCAGCTGTTTTTTCACTCTTTTTCTGTGACATAACTGGTGCGGAGTGTAACGTAAAACAAGCTCTTTGACAACCGACTGGCAGTCGGATTAGAGTGGTAGCGCATCTGGGGTATCTCAATGTTCACTGCACTGGTGTTGTACGGAGTGTCGTGGTTCGTGACTGGCCACATGCTGTTCGGCGCCGGTGAGGCGTTGAACCATGGAGCCTGGCACTGGGTGGCGCCGCGCGAGCTGCCGCGCTTCATGCGCGAAGGACGCGCCGTGCACATGCTGCACCACAAGACTCCTGCGGCGATGGAACACATCCGCATCCCGCTGTGGGGGCACATCGCGATCATCAAGGGCATCCTCGCGATCAGCTTCGCGCTGACCGGCGTCGTCGGCGCTCTGCCTGCGCTTTTCATCACTGGCCTCTCCTGGGGATGGATGTTCGCAACCTACGCGACGGTGAGCATGATGTCCGCATGCGGCATGGCCAGCTACATGTGGTGGTACGGCTTCATCCACCGCAACACGCACACGCGGTGGACACCGAACCACCTGCTCTACGGTCATCGTCACATCTGGCACCACGAGCACGGCCACTGGAACGATCCACGTGGCATGGCGATCCTACCCATCTACGGATGGGCAATGGGCCTCAAGCCCATCGTGGTGTGGGGCATCCGCATGTGGAAGCGCTGGGAGGATGCACAGACGAATTCGACCTGACGAGATGGAGGAACTCGTCTTCTTTTTTTATGCCTTTCGGCGTATCCACGCCACATGACGCGCGTCTCGATCCCCACGACGAAAAGAATACAAATTCTGATGTTCGAACGTGCACACACGCATGACTTCAATGTTGCGTTCAGGAACTCCCAATTCCAAACACTGGTTCACATTTGCCTGCCATAAATCGACATGCCATTTCCCCTCTTCGGTTTCGGATTCACGAACAACCGCGCGGTCAAACTGCCGAGCCACCTCTTCGCCAACCACAAAACAGTTCTGACAAATCGCCGGACCGATTCCGACTCGTAATCCGAACGGCTTCACTTTCAAAAACTCGATTGTCTTGCGTGTGATATCCAACGCTGTTCCGCGCCAACCCGCGTGAATGGTCCCAATAATCCCTGCACGCGGCTCAACAAGAAGAACAGGGACGCAATCTGCAGCGAGAATAGCCAATGTGATGCCTGTCTTGCGAGTCAGCAACGCGTCTGCGCGTGGAACAATCGCCTGTTCGCTGTGCTCAACCCAGGCTGCCGTATCACCGTGCACTTGTTCACCGCGAATACTCTCTGGTGCAGCTTCACCACGTTCGGTGATGCCGTGTTCGACGCTGGAAATTGTGGAAAAAAATTTAAATGTGAGCATAACGTATCACAGCATCAGTGAGCGATCTGCCGATAGATACCGTACGTCTCCTTTGCACAGCGTTCCCAGGAAAACTGTTTCGCATGTTCCTTTCCTTTTTTGCCAAGAGAGATCCGCTTGCGACCATCACTGGCAAGCGTTGAAAGCCCTCGCTGAATAGACGGGATGCTGCGTGGGTTCACGTACAATGCACCATCGCCCGCAACTTCCGGGAGTGATGAAACTTTGGATGTGAGCACTGGAACGCCCATGGCTGCAGCTTCCAACACCGGCAACCCAAAACCCTCCCACAACGACGGGAATGTAAACGCCATGCACGATTGCATAAGTGCGGTCTTCTCTTCTGCGGAAATATAGCCCAAATAACGAATGTTCATGGACCAACGCGCACGCGCAATCGAGCGAAAAATACGATCGTGTTTCCACCCTTTGTTCCCTGCAAGAACCAGTTGAATATCGCGATGACGGGGGTGACTCTCCAAAAATTGGTCAAATGCCTTCACAAGACTTTCCAAATTTTTCCGCGGCTCGATGGTACCGATATAGAAAAAAAAGCGTTGGTGAATACTGAAAGTGTTCAGTGTCTGTTGGCGCTTTGCTTTTGAGAGCGGTCTCGCCTTTGGCATGCCTTCGTAGATAACTGCGATGTCCCGACTCGCAACGCCAAAACTGTCCTGGACCATTTTTGATGTCGCTCGTGAGACCGCAATAATTTTTGATGCCCGCTTCACCGAAGACGGCACCAAAAACGATGTAGAGAATTTCTGTTTCGGCGGAAACCATTCAGGATGACGGTAAATCGCCAAGTCGTGAATGGTGATCACCGACGGTTTGCGGTACTGGTATGGAATGATGTAGGCCGGGGAGTGGAACACATCCAAGTGGTGCGTGCGAAGGGTTTCTGCAACGACGATATGCGAATAGCCGAATGGAAGGTAACGTTTATACTGACTGAAGGGAAAACGGACGATCTTCACATGCGACTGCGCAGCGAGATTTTTCATCATGTCGTTGTGCGGCATACGGTGATCAAAAAACAACACGAGCTGATCCTTCTTTGTCAGCGGCACCAGTGCATGAACGAGTGCATGAGTGTAGTGTCCAACGCCGGCACGCTCTCCACCTTCGGGGTTGAGCATTGTGCGGCAATCAATTCCAATACGCATGCGAAGTAGTATATTACATTTTCTCCGGAGCGAAAACACCCAAAAGACCAAGTGTTTTCTTCAGTACCGTGCGGGTGGCGACAACCAAAGCATAACGCGTCGGATGCACGGTGCCGCTGTCAATCACCCGACATTGGCCATAAAAGTGATGGAATGCACGCGCCAGATCAATGGCGTATGTTGTCAGGTGATGCACTTCATACGTTTTCCCAATGGACTGCAACAACTCTGGAAATGCGAGTAACGGTTTCAACAGTGCTTTCTCTGCCGCATGCTCCACGCGTAACCCCCTCAACGCCGGCACACCACAGTTCGTCACTTCGCGCAGGATGCTACACATCCGAGCATGCGCGTACTGCACATAGTACACCGGGTTGTCGTCCGATTTTTGCGTTGCCAAGTCGAGGTCAAAATTCATGTGCCGATCGGCTGAGTACATTAAAAAGAAAAACCGTGCGACGTCGTTGCCGACGATATCGATCAACTCTTCAATCGTAACAAAATTTCCCTTCCGTTTGGACATCCGCACTTCTTCACCGTTCTTCACGAGTGTTGCGATTTGCGTGAAGATGATGTCGAACTGCATATCTGTACCCAGCAACTGCGGAATCGCCTTGAGTCTCTTTTCATAGCCGTGATGATCGGCGCCAAGCACTAATACCACTTTGCGCACGTTGCGTCGAAATGCACGGTCATACACCAGTGCCACATCACCTTGAATGTAGGCTCCCTCACCGTTGCTCTTCACCAGAACACGATCCTTATCATCGCCGTACCGCGACGTTTTCACCCACAACGCTCCCCCTTCCTCAACAACCGCCTCTTTCTCGCGCAACACCACAAGCATTTTCTCTGGCAAGCCATCGTTATACAACGACTGTTCCGAAAACCACGAATCAAAAGTGATCATCATTTTTTCTTTCACCACACGCTGGATTTCCTTCAACATGAGTTTCAGCGCCTGTGTCTTGATGCGATCACGAATCCACTCAATTTTTCTGAAATTCGTCAGCTTGTAGTCTTTCCACTCAATTGCCTTCGCAATATCAGAAATATATTCGCCCTGGTAACATTCCTCAGAGTATGGAACCTTGATTCCCATGTTTTGCAAATAGCGACGCACAACCGACTCACCCAAAATATCAATCTGCCGACCGCGATCGTTCACATAGTATTCCCGCACAACCGTATAACCAAGTTCCTTCAACACATTCGACAAGACATCGCCGAGATACCCACCGCGACCGTTCGGCAACGTCAACGGACCAGTGGGATTTGCAGAGATGAATTCCACCAACACTTTTTGCCGATGGCCGACATTCGTTGAACCGAACTTCTCTCCTTTTTTGATCACCGCTTTTACCGCATCACCGCGCTGAGCCCCAGAAACAAAAAAATTCAAAAAACCCGGATGGACGATCTGCACATGATCGTACTCCCCTTTCAACTCTTGCTTGATATCGTTTGCAATTTCGAGTGGACTTTTGCGCAACACGCTGGCAAGCTGCATCGCGACCGCCGAGGAAAAATCGCCATGCGCCTCCTGGTCAGGAATGTCGATACGCGTATCCGGAATGTCGATTGCAGGCCATGTGCTATTTTTCTGCACTGCCTCAATGGCCTGGGCAATATCCTTCTGAATAGCAGAATGTAACATAGATGCGTCGAGGGTCGGCCCCCCAAATGAATGAAGTTGTCTCGGGACGTCGATCGAGAGACAACTTCTATCTCAAAGAATAACGAATTATAGCGGTTTGTCAACAACGAGGTGAGGCCAGTAGCGACAATCGACGACTATGTATACACTCCTTGCCTCACATTCCTTCGTACTCGCAACGCCGCGCGAATCATTGCGATACCGTCCTTCACTGGTGAAAGCGTGCTATGCGGGTCATCATTCCACACCACAGGAACTTCGACAACGGAAAACCCCAGTAGGCGCGCTATCGCCAACACTTCAAAATCAAAACTCCAGTCGTCGACCGTGGCTCGAGAAAAAATCGCTTCAGCGGCGTCGGCACGAAACAGCTTAAAACCGCACTGCGTATCGTGAATGCCCGGAACAACCAAAACACGAATCACCATGTTCAACACACGACTGCCAAAAATGCGCACCATGGACTGTGGCTGCTCCTGACGACCACCCGGTACATAGCGTGATGCCACTGCTATCGCATGCGTCGTCATGGTTGCGAGCAACGCATCCACCTGCTCAAACCCAGTCGAATCATCGGCATCCGCAAACAATCGAAACTGGCCATGGGCGGCCAACATGCCCTCACGCACCGAATAGCCTTTGCCGCGATTCTCCGGGCGGTCAATTATTTGTAGGTGTTCAATACGGCTACGGTAGGATTCCACTACGGCAATCGTCTGGTCGGGTGTGCCGTCCAAGACCACAATCACCTCAACCTCAAACGGATGCGTCTGTTGGTAAGAAGCGATTTTCTCTAAAATTTTATGAATGCGCTTCTCTTCATTGTATGCGGGAATCACGACAGAAAGGTAGGGCGAATCCATGACGTATGGGCTCAAAAATAATCGGGGTCAACGATGTTCTCGCTGGGCGGTTGTGTAATGGGATAGGGTGATGTCGGCGGCGCCTCGCGCAAATCGTCTTCCGATATATGATACACCAAAATCGAATTTCCAATCACTGCAATGGGTTCGAATGAACGCAGCCAGTCATACGACCACCTGCCTTCCTTTTCGCCGTAGAGCAGAGAAAACTGGTAAAACGTTGCGGAAACAGCCAAATATCCAGTCACTGGACCGTCGTAGCTGTGCCAATTGGTGACTCCGCTCATGAATCGGTCTGGTTGGCCACCGCCAAAATAATCAACATAAATCTCGTCGATCTCGCTGTCTTCAACGTACTTGGCTAACCGTTTGGCGTCCTGTCCCCAATCCAACGATGAATCGACCAAGAGCTCGTACTTTTTTGGTTGAAGAATCGTAAATTCATTAAAGTAGGAAAGGTAGTGCGGGTACGCCACTCCAACGCTCACCGCCATCCACACCATAAGCGCAGCAAGGATGCCCATTCGTTTCCGGTTGCGAAGTGCGAGCAGCCAGATCACGATTTCCCCGGAAAACAGCAGCACAAAAGGCAAAGTGGGCAAAAGGTGTCGGACACCTAAGTTGAGAGATCCAAACAGCGTGACGAGCCAATACAGCGCCACAGGCGTCAGAAACACGACTGTAGTCCACTGCTCTTTCACTGCTGTGGAGATCCGACCCCTACGCAAACGATTCCGCAGCACCAAGAACATACTCCCAGAAAACAACAGCATGATTGGAATCGCGGTTTTCATCACCCATGCAACTGGAAAAAACCACCAGATCGTTTTGTCACTAAACTGCCCAAGAATAAATGTGGTATTCCCTTCCTCAACGCGTTTGAACACCATGTACACTCCCAACGCATAGTGTCCGACGGCTCGTATGATCGGACGATCAGCCAACGCATGGAGTTGTTCACGAAACGCCGGAACCCAGGTTGCGTCGCTGATCACAAACTGATCAATCAACGCATGTTCGACTTCAACCGGAGTATTCCATGTGCTGGGAATGTAGACCAGCCACACCAACGAGAGCGCGATCACACACATCGCTGCAAACTGTAAAAACAGTTTCCCGCAGTGTTGTGCAAACCGAACACCGTTTTTGCGTTTTTGGATAACGCACCACAACACAATCAACACCAGATCAATCGGCAGCAATAGCACTGCAGAAAATTTCAGCAGCTGCGCAACACCAAGCGCGGCACCGGCGATGATCAAATTTCTCCGCGTTTGTTTTTGCAAAAAATGAGAGAAGTGAAAGGTCGCTGCGGTGAAGCCTACTGCCGCGCCCACATCGGTGGTGACCAGGTGTCCGTGCGCGAGGAGTTCTGGCGCCAACGCAAAGAAAAAAAGAATGACCAGTGCGACACGCCGGCTAAATCGTTCGCGCGCAAATAGCAGCACGTAGATGTCGAGCACTAGTAGCAACACCAACATCGGCAGACGTGCAACGAAGAGCATCTGATCAGCATCGTTGCCAATAAAATAGAGAAACGCCCGACCGGCAATCCACTGATTGTGTTCCTCCCAACCACGTGCTTCGGTGATATCTCTCAGTTCCATAAAACGCAACGGGAGAGCAGCCAGGACTTTGGTGAGCGGCGGATGCTCAGGGTTTAACCGGTAGTCTTGGTGCGCCACGATGGCATACCCATCCGCGATGTGTGCAACCTCATCGATCGTTGCAGAATCACCACGCATTACAGCGACGGAAATGCCCAACTGCAGAACAATCAAAACTGTCGCACCAATGATAAACCACTTGCGTGAACGGCGTTCTTCGGCGCTGAGCGTTTGTATCTTCCGTTGTGTGTATGTCCAAAATTTATTGCCAAAAAAATTCCACGCCATGACGACGCCGCTCGCAAATGCCAAACCAAGCAGATCGGCGATCCGCATTGGCAGCGTGTCAGACGAAAGTGCAAACACCACACTATACAGCGTCGTATTCAGCACCCACCCCAACACACTCACAACACAAAACCGCACAAAGTATTCCCACTTTGTGCGATGCTCCCGTTCCGGATCAGTGTGCTGCTCGGCATGAAACTCCTTCCGAAATGTCCAGTAAGAATTCAATAGAAAACTGTTCACCACAGCCGCAACAAACGACAGCGCTTTGGCGAGTGGTCGATGCGTCACGAAAAACGGGAGCAATGTTAACACAAAAAAAACGACCCAGTCGACCGCAGTATTCACGATGCCGACCGTAAGAAATTTCGCAAATTGAATATGGACTCGTGATGACATGGATCTTAAAAAAACCTTACGCGAACACGTGCAGTTTCATGCAAAACACTGAACCGCCAGACTTCAGGAATTCAGAGGTATCGACTTCAATCACAGTGAGACCGTGCTGCTCGAGCTGACGTTTTGCCTCTGGTGAACCGCGCTGCATGATGAAGTGTGTCGCATCCGGACAGAAGCCGTTGGCCACAAAATTCATGCCTTCTCTCTCGCTCACCTCAATCACATTTTTGTAACACGCATGAATCATCCGGCGTCCCTCTGGCGTAAACGCCATTGGAACAATCAACACCGTCTCTTCGTTGATGGGCGAAAGTGCAGTATCCAGATGGTACCACCGTGGGTCGACAAGCTCCAGAAC
>SBBP01000033.1 GCA_005239655.1 Candidatus Microgenomatus auricola
GAAAAAACCGGAAAAACAGCGAGCGACAACGAGACGCCAAAAATGTTAATGGGAAAATGCTGAAGATTCTCTGCAAACTGCCAAACGGCACGCGATCCATCTTCGAGCGTGGATGCCATGGCAAACACAAAAACGGTATTGAGCTGAGTGAGTCCGAGTGAAAACGCTCGTGGTGGCATGAGCTTGAGAATGGTCCGCATACCGCGATCTTTCCAGTCCAAAACCCACTGATACCGAAATCCAATTCTGCGCGCTGCCGGAAATTGGACGGCAACATGAACGGCTGCTCCAACAACGACTCCAACCGCAAGCCCGATAGATCCCATCACCGGCACCAGGACAAGAATGCCAAAAATAATCCCGAGGTTATATGCGATCGGCGCTAACGCATAGATAAAAAACTGCTTTTGCGCATGCAGAATTCCGGACAACACATTACTAACGCCAAAGAACACGAGTGAGATCATCATCAAACGCACAAACAGTGTTGTGAGTGCCTGCTCATCTGGAGTATCGCCATACGATAACAGCGCAACAAGTTGTGGTGCAAAGACCACGCAGAGCAGTGACAAAACGACGAGCGCGCACAGGAGTGCGTTGAGAACTGAATTCGCTGTGCGAATTGCTGCTTCTTTTCCACGCGTGCGGAACTGCTCTACGCACACGGGCACAAATGAAGCGGAAAGAGCACCAAGAACCAGCAAGTTGAAAATCACATCAGGAATCTTGAACGCCGTGAAGTAGCTATCCAAAATATCGGTTGCTCCAAATTCTGTCGAGAGGAGGCGGTCGCGCACTAGCCCGAGGAGGCGACTGAAGATTGATGCACTTCCAATAATGAGCGCTCCACCAAGGACACTCTTTTGCAAACGCTGAATCACCTGCATGTTGGGTCGTTTAGCGTTGGCCAATCACCATTCCAACAAACAAGTCCTCGGCGAGAGCAGTTTCAACAGATCCGCGATATTCAGATGGATAGGAACGCAACGACTGGAGGTGTGCAGGCACTATGAGATCGCTGGTGAAAAAATCTCCAAAACTCCCGGGCTGCTTTTGTACGAACAGCGAGTAGTGATCAATCGCATTCCAAAAGCTGTTGACATCCAGCGTGAATGGAAGTCGATAGCGTAACGTCACTGTTGAACGCTCTCCGACTTCAGTCTGTACCCATCCAGCGAACACGGTTTTCCCAAATTCCGTATTCGTAAACAGCTGCCGTGTGGAATCAGCGCGAATATCACCGGAAAGTGCAGCAAGGTCCTCATCGTTCTCGTACCCGGGCTCGATAGGAAGAAACAGTTCCTTGGCCGGCGTTTCAAATCCATCAGCAGAAATGAGTTCGCTGCCTTCAGGTACATAGAATCGTACATAATCAAGGTTCTTGACTGAGTGAAACTCGTCGTCGACTTCACCGTTGTGCACGCGTGTCAGTGTCACGGTGTTCGTAATGCTGCCGTCTAGTCCGATCTCTGCCCGATGCTTCACGATCTGTTCAATAACATCATCTGTTTTGCCACCGCCAATATTTGCATGGAAGATGCCGAGGTAGTCACGATCGGTATTTTTGAGTTCACCACTCCAATCCCGGCTCGTGAAATCTTCTTGCATCCGCGGGTCATTCATGTAGATCAGGATATCTTTTTCGGCGAGTGCTTCTCGCAGAACGTTCACAATCTCGATGAGACCGTTGGGATCGCTGGCTTTTTCGAAGAGTTGATTGAACAGTGGCGGCGTCATTGCACCGATAATTTTTTTGGATTCGCGTGTAACATCGTACTTTTCCTCGGCACGGCGCTGCACTTCGTCATAAAAATTTTCTTTGGTGATGACCACGCCGAACTCTTCGGTGAGGTCAATCGGACCTGTGATGGCAAGCAGCTGTTCAATCACTGATGGAATCACCGTAATCACTCCGTCGACCTCTGGAGCATTGCTGTGTTCAAAAAACCACTGAATTTTTTCTGCGCTGGCTGGAAAGTGCGGAAACCAATTTGCATCCTGCAGATTCCATGCGGGATTAACGAGATGGAGCGGTTTGGGCGAAATCACTTTTTCGGTGAGCTGACCAGCGATATCGTACACTCCTCCACCCGGAATATCGAGCTCGTTCACGACACCATTTTCAATGTCAACAATCGCCAGGCTCCCAATAAATCCACCGGTCGGTCGCATCTCGTGGTTATTTTGAAAGAGCACGAGGTAACGTTTCGCCTCATCATGACCCAAGAATGCCAACAAGGTCTCGGTGAGCTGCACGCCGTTGCGCACGGTGAATGCGATTTCTGGCAATGCTTCCTGTGCGAGCAGCACAAACTGCTGCTTATCTTGCGGTACACTCTCGTGTGACACGGCTTGCACCAGCCGGGCAGCGTTATTCAAGTGCTCTTGTGCGGGTGACAGGGCTGAATGGGCAACAACCAACAGATTGGTGAGCTCACTTTCCTCCTGTTGAGCAATGGCCTGGATATCGACTGCTGAGAGCACTGCCAATCCCGTCGAAAGTTGTTGGCCGGCACGTGCCAGTTCTTCTCCGGCATCGATCAGTGTCTGGCCATCTGCAAACTGCTTTCCAGGACCAGGAACAGAGGCTGCCAAGGCCGTGAGGAGTGGACTGAAGTTTGCAATTTCACCTTGCGCTGCGGTGAAACCCTCGAGTGCCGCATCACACTCCTCTTTGGCTTTCGTAAATTGAAGCTCTTGAAAATACACACCGGCTTGGTAGAGATGTTCAAATGCGGCTTGTGTGGAAACGGTCACGGTCTTCTGCGCACCCTCTGCGCGGCTGAGCATTGCCGAGACGCTTGCGGGGAGAACAAAAAGAAGAGCAAACACGGCAAAAATCAGCGTTGGCTTGAGCACTGTGAAACGTGTGGAAGACGGTGATGAATCGCGGTGCTTTGCCTCCGACGCTTTCTTCAGTGGGACTGTTGAACGCTCTTCGAGCTCCGGAAAATCCTCGAGTCGGAGGACCACGGGCTGTGCACTGTGGTCGGTCACGGCCTGCTCACTCTGATGCTGATGCACTGTCAACTGTGGCGTGGACTGGTGAACCGGTGAGGGTCGCTGGCGATTCGCTCGCCAACGGGAAAATATTCCTTTGGAACCCGGCAGGCGGGGTTTCGCCGTCGTCTCTTTCTCCACTTCATCTTCATGTAAGCGCCGCAACGCCGCTGCGGTTTTCAGCCGTTTGAACCGTGCACTCTGCAACTCTCGCTTTGCAACAACACTACGCAAATCAAGCACGTTCTGGTGCGGAACGGCATCGTCGGAACGACCCGAATGAATCTGGATATGTTCAATCTCGGGACGAATTCTTTTTTTTCTGTTGTTGTTTTTCTTTCCAGAGCTCGTACTCAGCATACACGTTGAGCGTTTGTTGCATCATCCGGTGCCAGCTGTACTGCCGCACCTGCACATCACCGTTTTGTATCAGTGTTTGACGCCGTTCGGTATTGTGCATGACCCGTTGAATGGCATCTATTATAGCAGAAACGTCTGCAGGATCAAAATACTCCGCGGCGTCACCTAAAATTTCCGGCAAACACGAGGTGTTCGCTGAGAGAACAGGCGTCCTCTGCGTCATTGCTTCCAACGGCGGCAAGCCGAATCCTTCATAGAGTGAGGGAAAAACGTAGGCTTCCGCATGCGCATACAGTACGGACAGTTCGCTGTCTGGAACAAAACCAGTGAACACCGTATGGTCATCCACATTTTTGCTCCACGCATGCTGTTTCAGCCGCGCGTAAAAATAGTCCTCGCGACCAACAAACACCATTTGCCATGGAATCGGCTGCTGCCGACGTTTTAACTCCTTCAGCACATCGATCATCATTTCTAAATTTTTGTGCGGGTAGGCATTGCCGATATACAAGAGGTACGGCTTTCGAATCCTGTAACGTTCAAGAATCTGTTTTGCGTTTGTATTCTCGGCGGGCGTGACCGGATCCGCTGCCTCATAGGTGACCACCACTTTCTGTGGGTCGATTCCATAATAGTTCACAATATCGTGTTTGGAAAATTCTGATACGGTGATGATGCGTTGAGAGAAACGCACAGCGTGACGCATCACCCACTGCCCAGCGAGGTGTTTGAACGTATACAGAAATGGTCCAAGTGTCGTTGCCCGTTCAGTTGGAAAATGATTGATGATCAAATCATGAATCGTCACGATAAACGGTTTGCGGTACAGCAGTGGCACGTTGAAATGCGGAAAGTGCATCACGTCAACGCGCGCACGCCAGATTTTCCATGGCATACCCAGTTGCTCGGCAAAGGAATACCAATGATAGGGTGCAACGACAACAGAAAATTTGTCGTTGGGAGCTTTCCACAGTCGCAGACTCTCCGGCTGAAGAAAAATCACATAGGTGTGCGGCCCATCATGTTCGGCAAGCTGCTCAATCAGTTTTTGTGTGTATCGACCAAGGCCCTTTGACTGCTCTCCACCAAAGAATCGGGCATCAATTCCAATTCTCATTTCGTCGCCTGAAAAATGATGAACGGTGGAAATTCCTTTTCTGCACCCAAGTGTTGGGCGTTGGTATGTGACGCAATGGGTTCTTCGGTCCGAATCGTGCGAAATCCCGCACAGTGAAGGATATGCTCATAATCTTTACGACTCCAGTAGTAATCATCCACTTCAACATCAATGCTGTCTGTAAAGAGACGCACATGAACACGATCACCGCTACGGAGGCGATTGGACCAATCAGACTGGAATGATGTAAACCGCTTTCCGTGCGTTTCGGGATGTGGATCGAGCACCACAAATGATCCGCCCACCGGCAGTTTCTCGTACACCGTTTTGCTGATACCAATCAGCGTGTCGATGTTTGGCATAATGCAGAAAAAAAAGTTCGCACACGCGACATCAAACGTGTACGCGCGAATACTGTTGTACGAACGAATGTGGTGGTACTCTGCACTGAGGTGGTGGGGTGTTTTTTCACGCGCGCGTGTAATCGCGCTTTTAGACGTATCGACACCTATGACTTTGGCATGGGGGTGGTGTGTCAATAGCATGCGCGCAAACGCTCCGTTGCCACAACCATAATCCAGCACGGTCCTTCCGGCTAACTGACCAAGTAACGAAAGTACGACCGGGTATCCGAGTAACCAATCGGTCGTGGAATCCTTTTCGTGGTACACATCAATAAATTGGTCCCAAAATTCACTAATATCCATAGTGTGTATGGTCTAGTATATCACGTCTCGGCAGCCATACGAATTTCGTGCATGAGTTGTAGGTAGAACGTGACATTGTGAATTGTTGCTAAACGCGCTGCCAACGGTTCATTCATCATGAACAGATGCCGAATGTAGGCTCGTGAAAATCCGGAACGACAGGTAAAACACTGGCAGTGCGGATCGAGCACCGCAAGCGATCGACTGCAGGAATCTGCAGTGATATTTAGTTTTTGATAAGAAACGTGAGAGAGGCCCTCTGCAACAATCCGTGCACTGTTCGCCTGATGAATATACACGGCGCCGTGTCGTGCGTTGCGTGTCGGTATCACACAGTCGAAGAAATCAATGCCGCGTTTCGTGGCTTCCAGGAGTTGTTCTGGTGTACCTACACCCATCAGGTAATGCGGCGCTTGCTGCGGCAACAGAGGAACCGTGTGATCCAATACGCGATACATCTCTTCCTCTGGCTCTCCGACCGCCAACCCACCGATCGCATAACCATCAAACCCAAGCGCAACCAGTTCTTGGCTGCTCTGTGCACGCAGTTCGGGATATGTTGAGCCTTGTACGATGCCAAACAGTAGATGCGGCCGTGCTCCTGGCGTTGCGCGATAGGCTGAGTCCCGCTCTTTGCATCGCTTCGCCCATGCTGTGGTGCGCTGAACAGACTGCTGGGCCTCTTCATATGCAGCAGGGTAACCCGGAAACCAATCGAATGTCATCCAGATATCCGCGCCGATCACCGACTGGATCTCCATGGATCGTTCTGGCGTGAACAGATGTGCGCTTCCATCGATATGCGACTGAAATGTCACTCCGTTCTCCGTGAGCGTGCGTAACGATGCCAGCGAAAAAATTTGAAACCCGCCTGAGTCAGTGAGCACGACGCCGTTCCAATTCATGAATGCATGGATACCTCCGCACTGCTGCAAGCGTTCGATGCCGGGCTTGAGATAGAGATGGTAGGTGTTCGTCAGCATAATTGGCGTTGTCTGGTCATCGATCGCCTGCTCCAGCTGTGCAAGTTCTGGACCAGAAAGGGTTTTGACTGCACCTTTTGTGGCAATGGGCATGAACAGCGGTGTCTGAACAGCACCGTGCGGAGTCATCAACGTCCCGCGGCGCACTCCGGTCCGGTGAGTGTGATGCAGTGTAAACATCGCTTATCGCTCAACAACGCCCTTGCCTGAGGCTCCTTCATCATTCGGCAGGTCTGAGGTAATCCGCGACCGCTCTTCACTCAACTGTACTTCTGTGAAGGCATCCATTGCCGTCAACACGGTTTCTTTGGTGAGCACCAGTAACGAGTCCACATCTGACGATTTTGGCGTGACCGAAACGGCAAACGAGAGCGTGACTTCATCTCCCGCTTCAAGCGTCGAAGCCGTATACTGCACACGCCGGGTATCCGGATCAAATGCAACTTCACTACTTGCGTCATCCTCCCATTCAACATGGTCAGGAAGTGTGGTTGTGATGCTGACATTCTTCAAATCATTCTGGTCGTGTGTCACGCTCCACACGATGCTGTAGGTTGTTTTTTCACCGACGGTTGGTGGCAGTGGCCCTGCACCGACTTTGTGCAAATCTTCATCGTAGTATTGTCCGAACGACTCAAATGTTAGCTTTCCTCCAACTTTGAGTTCGGCTGTTGCCTGATCGGGAAATGTGACGCTGGCGCCATTCACTCGTGCTGATGTCACTTTCGCAACCACTTCCAACGACTGATTGGTTGCATCCGCGGTCTTGGCGAGTTGCACTGTGGTCTGCAATTTTTTTTCGTCCTGAGGTGAAATTTTTTTGATCTGTTCAAAGGTGTATTCTGTTTCACGAAAGAGTGCACCGGTAAAACTCAAAACGACATCAACCTCACGAAGTTCTGCGTCCGAGGCATTTTTGACGATAACCTCGATCGGAACTTCGTCACCAGGCTGCACGATTGTTGGAGCGGTGATGGTGAGCTCGACTTCGGGATTCACAATAATGACTTCTGTCGTCTGCGAAACCTGGACATGAAAACTATTGTCGATTTCTGTTACTCCAAGTTGAAAGTTGAATTCCGCTGTTTCTCCCGATTCACCGCCGAGTGACCCGGCGATGGTGAGCGTCTGCTTCTCATTCGGCTGGAGTGTATCGATGCGCCATTCCGCATTCCCACTCCAGGGTGTCTGTGACGCAGAGGTGAACGTAAATGCTTCGGGGTATGTCATCAACAATTTGACATTCTGTAACGGAACTTTTGAGGTGTTGGTGTACGAAACGGTGTAGACCATTTCCTGGCCTGCGGCCACTTGGCTTGGCGCTTCAACGTTGATACCGACTGTTGATGATGTAATCGTGACCGATGTCTTCGCGCTCTCTTGAAAATCTTGAGAGAAGTTACTTGGCCGATAGGTGAACAGTGCTGAAAAGTCTTTCACCGAATCTTTTTCTCCGACCAACTGCCCAACGATACGTATTTTCCCACCGGCTCCCGGTTTGACATCCTCAATGCGCCAGCTCCGCTGATGGTTGTCGACGGTTTTTGGTGTCGCACTTTGAAAGTGGAAACCGTCTGGGTAGAATACTTCAATGTCTCCGGAGGTGATATCCACATTCTTGCCATTTATGTAGGAGATTTCAATCGTGACCACGTCACCTGACGCGACGTGGCTCTCGGCGGTCATCGTGATTTCGACTTCACCAGTGCGTGGAGTGCCATCGCGAAACACACGATACCCCAAATACACGACGGCTCCGAGGAGGACAAGAACCACGCACAGTCCCGCGATCCATCGACCGCGCGAA
>SBBP01000099.1 GCA_005239655.1 Candidatus Microgenomatus auricola
ATTCAGCAAACAGCACAAGAATGCCAAACTGCAATCGCTTGATCGACAGGACAAACGTCGCCAAAAGAATCGCACAGAAAACGATCTGATTGATCAGTGGAAATTGGAATCCCCCAAATGAAATAATTTCAAACGCAACCAGCGCGCTCACGACCTTCCAAAATGGAATGCTGGTGCAGACCGCACTGAGTTGTTCCTTAATTTTGTCCATGCTTGAGTTTTTCCACATGCACTCCTCGTGCGCGCACGATATGAACAATAGTCGCCAGAAGGATACTCAGCGGTTGTAACACCGTCAAAAATGCGGTTTGCACAAATCCATGATGCTTCCAAAAGTAGCGCCGCATACTCTGATTAAACCACTTCTGACCAGTGAGCGACATCACTTTCCCAAATGTTGCACCTTTCACGTGGATCATTTCGGTTAACGGTGAATACACAACACGCAAGCCTTGCTGTTCTCTAATTCTTTTCTCCAAATCAACTTCCTCAAACCACACAAAAAACTTCTCATCAAATCCTCCGCTCTTTCGAAACACGTCAGCTCGAATCACCATGCACGCTCCCATGAGCTGATCGACGTCCTGCTCTGTTGCATACTCCATGTCTTTCGCGAGATAACGCTTGATCGATGGAAGGCCTGGAAAAAAATTGTGCAACTTTGTGAGGATGACCGCTTGATCGCGCCATGTGGGGTATCGCCGAACTGAATCCTGATGCGAGCCGTCCGAAAACGTCAGATGAAAACCCAACACGCCGATCGTCGGATCGCCCATCATTTTGTCGTAGACCGCCTTCAACGTGTTCTGCGTCTGTATGGTATCGTCATTAAAAAAACAGAGGACCTCTCCTCTCGCGATAGCCGCACCGCGATTGTTCGCGGCCCCGAAGCCGAGATTGCGCTGGTTCTCGATCAACTTCGCCCACGGAAATTCGGTTTTCACCATTTCTGGTGTTCCGTCCATGGAGGCATTATCCACAACAATCACTTCATATTCAACACCACTGGTTTTAGCGCGCAACGACTCCAGACAGTGACGAATATGCTCTTTTGAATTAGTCGAAACAGTGATAACAGAAATTTGCATCTCGACTACTCTACCATTTACTGCTAAAAATTTCAAGGATATACTAGTCGTATGCGCATACCTCTATGGGTGAAAAAACTCTGGATTCCGTGGACCATTGTTTGCGTGATGGGTGTGTTCTACACGTCGACCAGCCTGGGCATTGGCTTCCTCGGCGACGACTGGCGCTACCTGTACGAAATCCAAAAAACAGAGAATCCATTTGATTACCTTCTCCATCCGTACACAACGGCATTCGCGTGGCGACCCATCACTGACCTTTCGTGGATTCTCAACTATCTGATCGCTGGTACGCATGCGTGGGTCTATCACCTTGCGAACATCGCACTCTTTTTTGCAACCGCATGGCTGCTCTACAAAACGTTGAAAGAAATTGTTGATGAGCGCGTTGCGATCTGGACAACCGCACTATTCGTTCTTCTACCGACCCATCTGGAAACCATCCTCTGGATCTCTGGCCGTACAGATAGCCTCGCACTGTTCTTTTTCCTGTGCTCTCTCTATTTTTTCATCCGGTGGCGTACGCAACAGAGGCGAAAAAAACTCATCGTGTCAGTTGTCTTCTACTTCCTCGGTCTCCTCTCAAAAGAATCGATTCTTTTGGCGCCACTCATCTTCGCTGCAGTCGATATGCTGTTTCTCTCGACGTTTCAACAGTGGAAACTCACCATCAAAAGCGTTCTCCCTTATTTCGTTTGTGTTGGTGTGTTCATCCTGCTCCGTATCGCCATTGTGGGCGCCGTGGTCAGTCATGAAGCAACGTTTACAGAACAGTACTCGCTCATTCCGTCCTGGAGCGACCTTGCACAGACGATCCAAAGCTTCACAGTTATCTACAACCAAGCGACCATGCAAGAATTCCTGCCCTGGTTCGCGACAGTTTGGCATTGGATGATCATCCCCTTCGTACTTCTCATCCTCATTGTCCTTGCACTCCTTCACACGCAACAAAAAAACGCAACAACAACTCGCACATTCGCGTTCAGCGTCCTGGCGACTATCTTCTTTCTCGCGCCAATCTTCTCCCTCACACACTCCATCACACCCGATCTGAAGCATATCCGTTTTCTCTTTGCACCATCAGTCGGAGCTGCACTGTTTCTCGCCGTTCTTCTCCGCCTGCCTCTCGCTGGATGGAAAAAATGGGTTCAGCAATGTGTGTTGATCGCAACCATCCTTATTGCATTCAGCGCAAACATCGTCAATGTGCAACCATGGCGTGAAGCATCTGCGCAAACAGATCAGTTCATCACACAGTTCCAAACACAGCATCCGCAGCTCGCAGAAGCAACGACACCAACTGTCGTCTACGTCTTGCACACCCCGAGCGAATACCGGGGTGCGTATCTCTTCCACGACTACTACAGTCTGCGCCAAGCAGTGCGGCAAGCCACAGGAAATCCCAATCTCACAGTACAAACTGCTGGAACAAAAGCAGTAGATCCTTCCCCGTTCTGTGCTACCGAATTAACAACAGATGTACGCATTCTCTCTTGGGATGGAATACGTTTTGAGGATAAGAACGATCTCATCGCATCCTGGCTTGGTCCACAACAGAAAAAGGATGTCCGTCTGAAATCGCAAACAGACTGGCAAAATGCGAATCTGCAATCGCGCCATCTCCAATTTCGTTTTGAAGGAGATGAACTCGTTCTTTCCGGCTTTGGAAAAAAACCACAGATTCACCTCACGCTTCCAGAGCGCGCTGACACAAGCAACTGGAAATCTTTTGCCATCGAAACCGACCTTGCTGCGCCCATGCAACTCCACTGGAACACCACGCGTGCCACAGGCAGCACATTCAACACCATTGCCCTCCCACAATCAACACACGCATCAGTCCCACTCTGCGCCTATCCCAACTGGATAGTTGGAGGAGCGGTACGCGATATCGTGCTGACCTTTCCAGCATTATACGAAGACGAAATCAGAATTTCTGCTCTTCGTTTAGACTAACACCCACTCCGTTGGTGTTGAAGATATGCCGAATCACTTCTTCGATTTCTACCTCATCAATTAAAATATCGTCAACAGGAAATTTCGACAAAATTGTGCTGGCCACTTTGAGATGTTCTGTCTTTGGCACTTCTAACACGATACGGTTCGGACCGAAATCGCGCACTGTTCCCAACTGATCAAACTCTTCGGGCTTCACATCAGCGTGAAAAGTCACGGTAAGAACCTTAGACGTGGTGTATGTGCTGACAAGGTTTGTGAGTGAACCATCGTACATGATCGACCCACGATCGATGATAATCACACGTTTGCACAACGCCTCGACATCCTGCATGTAGTGCGACGTCAACAGAATTGTGGTGTGGAACTCGCGGTTATACTCGCGAATGAATTCTCGAATCACTTGCTGTGAAACAACATCCAGACCAATCGTCGGCTCGTCGAGAAAGAGAACCTTCGGCCGGTGCAATAGCGCTGCGATCAATTCACATTTCATGCGCTCTCCTAAAGACAGTTTGCGCACCTGGATGTCAAGGAGATCGCTAATCTTCAACAGTGCTGCCAGATGATTGACCGTCTCATCAAACTGCGCGTCATCAACTTCGTAGATCACTTTGTTCAGCAAAAAACTGTCCATAGCAGGCAAATCCCACCAGAGCTGATTCTTCTGACCCATCACCAATGAAAACTGCTTTTGATAGGCTTTTTCACGCTTCCACGGGGTGTGCCCGAGCACCGTTGCTTCACCAGAGGTGGGATAGAGAATCCCAGACAGCATCTTAAGTGTGGTCGTTTTTCCTGCACCATTTGGACCCAAAAAACCCACCAGCTCACCTGGTGAGATTTCAAACGACACGCCACGCACCGCCGGCACTTGAATTGTTTGGCGCTTGAACAAACTCTTGATCGAATTTTTCAACCCAGGCGCTTTTTTATGTGCCGTATAGGTTTTCTGCAGATTGCGAACGCTGATGATTGACTCAGGCATATGGTGTCTAGACTAGTGGATTTTGAGTGGCAATGCAAGGCGTTACGAAGAGGCTGATGAATAGCGACGTGCACCCCAGTGAAAAAATCCAGTGGCAACAGATACGGAAATGACAGTCACGAGCAGCGTTGCAATGAGTAGCTGCCAACTCTCCTCTCCAACCAAAAAGAGTGTTTGAACGTTGCCGAGGTACGCAATTGGAATGACGGTGAGGAAGAGAACCTCTGCAGAGCGAAAAATGACAGTCGGGTAGCGCCCGACGTCAACAATGCTGTAATACAGGTACTTCACATTCTCGATGTTGACAAACCAAAATGACAACGTTTCCAACATCAATAAAATACTCAGGCGAATCAGTAAAGCGCAGAAGAGCAGTGCGATGTAAATCGTCAATCCAATGAATGTCACGTCGATAGCCGAATGCGCCAGAAAGAGGACCAGCAGAATTCCGTATGCACACATCTCCACAACCTGAGCTGGTTGAAAACGCGAAAAAATAATTTGCCAAAGTGCATGAACCGGACGGACGAAGTAAAAATCAAAGCGTCCATTGGTGATCTGAGCAGTCATTTCACTCAAACCAGCCCAGAAAAAAGCTTGAACACACGAGCCCACGATTGCCCATGAGGTGATCAGAATATCGACCTCTATTTCGGTCCACCCGTGAATCTCGTTCGTGTGCAAGAAAAATAAGTGCGCAGTGAAGAACATGAAGCCGAGCCACACGAATCCCAAGGCGACATTCACAAAAAACTGTGCACGAAACTCCATGTGCCGGATGAGCGACGTGCGAATGTAATGCAACCACAAGGTGAGAATACGCATATCAGCTGCCGACGGCATTATATCGACGAATCGAATATCGCACGACGACATGGCGAACCGCTACAGCAATACCCAGCCACACAACGCTCACAGCAATTCCATACGTCATCGCCCCGACAGTCACATTTTCTAAAAATATCATAATCGGAAAATACGCCGTGTACTGCCACGGCAAGTGCGTGCTCAACTGTTGAAACCACAGCGGGAAGAACACCAACGGTCCCATCCACCCCATGAAAAGGTTGCAGACAATCCAGTACAGGACACGCAATGGTTCAGCTTCCTCAATCCAGAACGCCGCACACGCAAGAATCATTTTCAGGTTGTAGGCAATGAGATGACCAATGACCACAGTGCAGGCGAATACCGGAAGCGTATACCACTGCGTCGGTAGAGAAAACGGAATATCGAGCACACTCACGCCCAGTGTAATGAGCACCGCATAGACGCCGAGTGGCAAAAGTTTATACCCAATGTGCACGAAGAAAAAATATCGAACAAAATGAACGGGTTTGAGCAACAGTGCAGAAATTTTTCCTTCTCGAATCTCCTCGTGCATATCTTCGTCAACGTAGGATTGGGCAAGGTACTCCATCACCAGAATGCCAATGAAATAGGTGAGCAGATCAGATCGGCTGAATCCCGACAGCTCAGTACGATCTCCGTACACCGCAAGCCACACCACTGGATAGACCATCACCCAAATTGCTGACATCGCCATCCAAATCAAAACGCGAAATCGATAGTGCATATCGATTTTGACTGAAGTTTTGAGCAACGACCAATTGAGTGAGCGAGAAGACATAATGTCTGAAACTTACGAACTTGCGGACTGATACGCATGCAGTCCCCTATTCCACACGACAAGGGCGGCTGCAAGGAGAATCAACGTGAAGCCCACACTGTAAAGGATATACAGCGGTTGTGCAAACCCGAGCAAGGCCTGTGTTGGCAGTGTGGCCAATACGGCCACGGGCAAAATGTAAAACACGACGAACTTCAATTTTTCTGGGAAAATATCGAACGGAAAGCGAGCAGCCCCAGTCGCGTGATCAACCAACCGCCCAAACCCGTCGCCACGATTCAGCCAAAATGACGTCGAACCGAGCAGGAGCACAAGGGCGAATATAAACACCACAGCGTTGACCACAAGCAACACATACAGCGCGACGGAACCGAACGTCACCGACAACACAAAATGCTGGACAATGTAGATCCAAAAGTACATAAACGGAACGAATGCAAGAAAATCACCCACATCAATCTTGTTGAATGCAGCGTGAAATAATTGAGGTATCGGTTTTGTCAGAATACGATCAAACGTCCCATCGCGAATGATGCGCGGCAGATGAAACAGCAGATTGCGATGAAAGAGTATCGACGCGATCAAATCTGTAATGTAAAATGTTGCGGCTAAAATATAGAGTTGCGCCTCGTTCCATTGAGGAATGCCGGGCACACGCAGGACGAGCGTTTTAAAAAAAACCATGACGAGGAGGACGCGAAAAATCTTGCCACATGTCGCAAACAAAAAGTTTAATCCGTATGCAGTTTCCAAATAAAAATCAAATTTTGTAAATAGGTACAGGAGCTGCGCATAGCGTTTCAGACTACCCACCATAGGCTCCATATTCTTTTAACCCACAACGGTACACCATCCGACACACACAGGCTACACCGACAATCCACAAACACAGTTGCCCAAACGCCCACACGGTCTGTTGCGTCGTGAACTGCCCAAGAGCAATCTGAATTGGCACATACCCAAAAAATTTAAACGGTAGTGCGAAGATCACTTCTCGTATTCCATCAGGAAAAAACGAGAGTGGGACCAGAGCACCAGTGGCAACTCCCATTGCGACACGGAGCACAAACGTCACTCCCCACGAAATGCCAATCCAAAAGGTGGATAACACAACCAATGAAAAAAGTAAAAAGTGCAAAACGGCTGCAAAACACAGCGAGAGAAAAAACAGGAGAAGGCTTGCAACAGAAAATGAAAAATCGATCCACAGCGAAAACAACGCGGCCACACACACCACCGTCATACCGGACAATATACACATCAGGATTTTTCGTGCGAGATCGTCTGTAAACCAATACAGATAGGGGCTAAACGGCCGAAGGAGATAATTATTCAATGTGCCTTCATGAATATCCGTCATCTGTTTCATGCCTTGGTTTTGAATATGCAATGCACCTTCCACAAACGCAACACCAAGCAAATAGGCGATCATGACGTCCAATGAATATCCGTGAATCTCCGTCTGACCGGAAATACGAAAGAGCGCATACCACAATGTGATGCTGAGTGCTGTAGTGATCAAACCACCCAGTAATTCAAAATACAAATTCCCGCGATAGGCAAAATACTCCTGAAAACTCATTTTCGCAATCGCCCAGTACACCCGGATCATACGTGCGGTGTGTTCTGTGTTCGCGCGATGATATCGAGCATGAGCTGCACACGTTGCTGCCAACGGTGCTGTTCAGCCATCTTCCGACGCCGTTCGACCAACTCCGGCGAATCCGTTGTCAGCGCCTTCTGAATCTGCTGAGAAAAATCTTCCGGTGACACCGCGAGTTGTACGAGATCCTGGAATTGGTCAGAGCCCGCAACCGGCGTAGAAATGATCGGTTTTCCAACCGCTAAATATTCATACATTTTCAGCGGGTTCATCGAGTGTGTGAAGGTATCAATCTTGTGCGGAATCAGTGCGACATCAAAACAGTGCAAAATTTCAGGCAGACGCTGATAGGACACCGGACCGAGAAAACGAATGTTGGATTTTTTTGCAAGCTCTCGTGCCTCTTTTTGCATTTCTTTCCACACCGGACCCACAAGCACAAAATCGTATTCGGGATGTTTGTCAGCAAGATAGGAAAAAATCTGCAAGTTCACTCGCGGCTGAATAATGCCGTGATACCCAACGATCGCCTTTCTCGTGCGCAATCGCTCCGGAGAAGATTTTCCTAGGAGCTGCAGATTGCAGACTGGTTGCTCAAAATGCTGGGTATCAACACCGTTTGGAATGTAAAACACATTTTCTTGCTTCCCCAAGACGTCAACCAGTCCTTCCGAAACCGTAAAAATAACATCCGCATTCCGCTGAATATCGTCGTAGCACTCCTGAAGCACATCGCGATATTCAACATAGGATGAATGTTCCATCCAGTTATCGACTGCGTCAAATACAGACAATGCTTTTGGCACTGCCGCAACAGCCTGTGCCACGAGCGGATTGTACGACCACACCACACGGCTCTCCACTGGGAAATTCAACTTGTCCAACACTCCGTGCAACGACCGCAGATCGAGCGACGTCATCCAATACAACTCAGAATGGTGCGGATCATGATCCACACGCGTATGCCATCGCCAAAAAACCGTTTCGCGGTGGCGCTGCCACGGCCGACCTTGCAAGAGCACTTTGAACTTCTTCTTCTGCGTAAACGGCAAAAAATCAATCGCGAGGATGCGATCAAACACCTTCGATTCACGCAGCAAATGCAACACATGATAGTTCCGGTTCACCAATCCGTTCTTCCAATCGAATCGGTGAGACATGTTGAATACAATAAGTGTCTTCATATCGAGTCAATCAATTGCTCAAAACGTTTCGCCTGCGCAGACCACTGAAATTGACGTTGCACTCGCTCCGCCCCTTGCTGCCCGAGTGTGCGCGCCTGTTCCGGATTCCGCAGTAACGTTTCGATCGCTTGGATGAGCATGGCAAGATCGGTGGGATCTACCAAGAAACCTGTTTCACCATCAACAACTGCATCAACGACTCCGCCACTCTTGCCACCAATTACTGCTTTCCCAAATGCATTTGCCTCGATGAAAGTGATACCGAAGCCTTCCACATCGTGATTGGGCAGTTCTCGCGATGGCATCACGACAAATTCCGCCCGTGTATACCACGTGCCGAGTTCGTTGTCCGAAACCGTTCCCACAAAATGCACAGCAGACACCAAAGAGTGCTGACGAACGAATTCTTCCAACCGTGGACGGTACGACCCTTCTCCAACAATCACATACGCCACATCGGGGTGGATCTTTCTCACAGACGCCATTGCCGCAATAGTGAGATCAAACCCTTTACGTTCAACCAAACGGCCAACACTGAGCATTACTCGCTTCCCGCTCAGTTGATAGCGCTCATCCAGCTGCCGAAGTTCATCTTCTGTTGGGCTGTGCTCTGTCAGCTCGCGGTGTGCGCACGGAGAGATGAGCGTGATCTTCTTCTCCGGGACACCCAATTTCTCCAACTGTGACTTCGTATACGAGCTAACCGTTGTCACCGCAGCTGCCTGTTCAAGAATCATGCGGACCAGCTTCTGTTTCCGCGGCGATCCCTCAATCCCAAATGGTATGGTCACATCCATACCGTGCGTCAGAACGATGTAAGGGATGCGCAATACACGATGCAACAGCAGTGCGATGGTACCCAACGGCAATACCTGCCCCACGAGCAAACACTCAACCGAATACATCCGCACTGCTCGCCAGGTATTCCATACGCCCTTCAACCATTTTGGCCAGATCCAACGTGAAGTTGCAAGCAACTCCTGTTTTTCGTTGTCCAATACCCAAATCGAACCGTGCGTCATCGCCTGTACCAGATTGGCATAGTAGTGCGCGACGCCGCCAACCATCGGCGGGTACTCAAGCGTAAGCAGGAGTGCTCGCTTCATACGACAATTGGTTTTTCAATCGCAGCTTTCTTGCGTCGTACCGCTCCAGCGAGCTGCTGCAACTCAGCTGCAGTAATACCATTCAACAACAGCACTGCCGCAATGTAGATCATTCCTCCCAGTGGAATCAGCACAAACAGTGAATACCGATCTTGGATGAAAAACAACACAAATGCCATAATCGCTGCAGACGCCGAGACAACTGCAGCTTTTTTGATCAGAAAAAGAATCGCAAATGGCTGTAGACGATAGACCAACGGCAAACCGAGTCCAACCAACACGACACTTGATGCCACCACGGAAATGGCCGCGCCGTTAAATGTGTAATACGGAATGAGAATCGCATTACAGATCACATTCACGAGAAGCGCAATTCCCATATGCACGGTATTTCGCACTTGTCGATCAACCGCATTCAGAAAGTTTCCGATGGGATAATTCAAAAAAACAAACGGCAAGCCGATCATCAGGATCCACAGCGGCTGAACCGATGAAGTCCAGTCCGCACTCCAGACCGCAACGATAATATTGTCACCCAACACAATGACGCCCGCAACAATCGGAATGCTGAGCAAGAGCATGTAGAACATGCCAGATTCAAATGTGTGCGCAAGTTTCTCACGTGCATGGCGATAGTACGAGCTCATCGCAGGGAAATAGCTTGTCGCAAACGCTCCGGGGAGTACGGTCAGCGCAAACGTTAACTTGAACGCTAATCCATACCAGCCGGCAAAACGATCTCCAGCCATGACTTTGAGCATAATGGCATCGGCTGACCCGGTCACGCGGAAAATGACACCGGCAATGGCAAACGGTGCGGCAAGGACGAGCAGTTTCTTGATCTCTGCGGTGTCCCACGTCCAGCGGAAGCGTAACTTTGCCTTCCACCGCACAAGGCCAATCATATACAAACAGTGCACAGACGACCCGAGCAACAACGCCCCAACAACAAACAGCAGTGGAAGATGCAACTTCAATACCGTCACACCTGCGGCAAGAATGATGACTTGATAGAGCACGATGCCAACCGCTTCCCAGTGCAACTGCTTCAATGCGCGGAAGATCGAGAGACAGGTAAAGGTGATGGTATCGAGAATAATCACGGCAGCGGCTACGGTCACAAGCTGCACATCCTCCATCGTGACGTTTTCAAACAACTGTTCCGCAGCGATAATGGATGCGAAAAGCCCAAGCAGCGAAAGAGTCATCAACGCGATTTTGGCACTGATCATCCGTTGGAAATGCTGTTGCAGATGCTCCTCATCACGTGCAGCCTCGCGCGTCAGTAACGGCCCAAGACCAAAATCCATGAAAATGATAAACACTGACGTGAACGTCAGTGCAAATGTGTACTTTCCGAGATTTCCAGGCCCAATACTATCCGCGAGATAGGCGTAATACCCAAACGAAATGACTTTCTGCGCAATCGAAGCGATCGTCAGAAAGGTCGTATTCCGTGCAATTCTGGACGTTCCAGTCATGCGTGTGATTATGCGACTTCACTGCTACTGCAGCGTGAAGGCCTCACGTTAACGTTTTGACCACTGCGGCGCTCGTCGTGCGCGTTTCAACCCTGGTTTTTTACGCTCCTTCATGCGCGAATCGCGGGTCAAATAGCCTTTCGCTTTGAGCAGTGTACGCCAATCCGCATTCATACTCAAGAGGAGTCGGGCAATACCATGTCGCACCGCTTCTGCCTGAGCATGCGCTCCGCCACCAGTCACCTTCACTGTGATCTGCCCACCAATCGTCTGAGAAATCAATTTCAATGGCTCACGCATCACATCGGCCAGGTGTTGATCAGGAAATTTTGATAACTCAATTTCGTTCACAATAACTTCCTCAGCGTTGCCAGCAATAAACCGAACTCGCGCGGTTGCGGTTTTGCGGCGTCCCACAGCGGATATTCCGCTTTTGCGTTTTTTCCTTGTCGGTACAACCATGTTATTCAATCGTTAATCGTTTCAACATCTCTTTGCGAAGCTTGTTATCCGGAAGCATGCCCTTCACGGTCATTTTCAACAACTCACCCGGAGCGTTCTGCTTCAATTCGCGCAACGACTTTGTGCGGATACCACCAAGATAGCCGGTGTTCCGATAGTAAATTTTCTGACGCTCCTTTTTGCCGGTGACCTTCATCTGTCGAATATTAGTGACCCGTACGGCATCACCACTCAGGAGATGTG
>SBBP01000057.1 GCA_005239655.1 Candidatus Microgenomatus auricola
GCACGCGCGTCGGGCGGTCTTCAGGTTTCTGATCTGCCAGTTCGTCGACCCGGTTCAACACTCCAACCACAAGTGGCAAGCCACATTTTGGACACAGTCCATGCAGCTTTTGTGTTTCAGCTGGCATGATACGAACGCTGCATGCACGATGCCCATCCAGGTGATACTTTCCCTCTTCTGGAAAAAATTCGATGGTCTCAATCAGGTTGCGATTTTCGCGAATTGAATTGTACAACGCATCATAACTCCGCTCAGACAAGTTAAACACATTGGCTTCGCGTCCGACTTTCTCGGGTGAGTGTGCATCAGAGTTCGACAGAATCATTTTGTTATTGAGATTCGACACGCGCCAATTCATTTCCGGGTCAGAGGAAAGGCCCGTTTCAATCGCGTAGATATGCGTGGTCACCTCACCAAAACATTCCTCAAGCGAATTGAATCCAGACTTCGAACCAAACACCGAAAACCACGGCGTCCAAATGTGTGCGGGGATGACGAGTGCATGCGGATCAATGTCTAAATAGATTTTCGCCAACTCAGCGGAATCCATGCCAATAATCGGACGACCATCGTAGGCCAAGTTAAAACCGCGATCGGTTAACAGTGTATTCACCTTCCGCGCGGCAGCAAACGATGACACCGCAAACAGCATGTGCACACGTCGACCAACGTCATTTTTTTTGTAGATGTTCGAGACCTCACCACACAACACAAAACGTGTTGGCGATAAACCGTCACGCAACACAAAAAAACCACTACCATCGTCAACCAGTTTCGTTTCGAGTTCATCCAGCCACTTCGGATGTGTAATGTCTCCAGTGGCAATAACATCTACGCCTTTCTCCTGTGCAGCACGCGCTAAACCCTCCACCGTCAGCTGTTTTGATGTCGCTCGCGAATAATGTGAATGCGTATGGAGATCAACGATTGTGCGCATAGGCACTCATTTTGGCATTCGTGGCAATACCGGTCAACTGCGATATACTGTTTTTATTCTATGTCCTACTCTCTCAAAAACGTTCTTCTCATCACTGCGGCATGGACATGCGTCGTGTATGTAATGCTTGCGCTGATCGCCAGCCAGTCGGAACTTTTCCTTGACAGCAATTTTTTGAGTAACTTCCACATGAGCGATGCCATCACCTTCTGGACACCGTGGCAAACGTGGGATGCGCAAGGCTACCTGCAACTCGCCCAGCAGTGGTACGGTGCTGAACACGGACTCCACGCATACTACCCACTGTTTCCCGCACTCATCTTTGCGATTCAGAGCATCCTGCCCGTGCCGCACCTGGTGATCGGATTCTTCATCGTCAACGTCTGCTTTTTTGCGAGCGTGATCCTGCTCTATCAACTTGTGCAACAACGATTCGGCGATCGAACTGCCTTTTGGAGTGTCGTCATGCTTCAGGCATTCCCAACCGCATTTTTCTTTCACCTCTTTTACACAGAGTCGCTCTTTCTTTTTCTCATCCTCCTGCTTTTTTGGGGACTGCAAAAACAAAAGCTGCGCGTGGTCATCATCGCCGCACTCCTCCTTCCACTTGCACGTGCGCAAGGTGTGCTCTTGATTGTTCCGACGTTGTACGTCGTTACGCGAAAATGGAACAGCAGCTTCAACACGCGCAAAAGATTCGTTCTCTACATTGTCGCGGGTTTTGGAGCAGGATTCCTGCTCTATCTTGGCATCATGTATGCATCTACGGGAAGCATCTCCTCAGGTTTTGACGCGCAACAGCTCTACACCAGCCAGTACAGTATTCAACAACTCTTTCATCCGCTGCAGTGGCTGGCCAACACCTGGGGACCGCAGCACTGGTCGCTCGCACATCTTCCAGGCAACAGCTCGCTCGACCGGGTCTGGTGTATCACGTTTGTGCTGCTCCTCATCGGCATCTACAAAACGTTGCCACGTGAGTGGTTCATTTTTACAGCGCTCGTCGGCCTCATCACTGCCTTCAGCGGAAACCTCATGAGTTTTCCAAGGTTCACGTTGCCGCTGTTTCCCCTTGCAGTATTCATCGCTGTCTACTGCAAACGCAACACGTGCCTTGCGATCACAGCCGTATTCCTCTCCGCAAGCCAGCTTGCGCTACTCATCATGCATGCTCGCAACATGTGGGTGGCTTAAGGCTCCTGGCTTTTTCTCATATTTCAAGTACAATTCGAAACACTATGCACTCGGGACACCACATTTCCCTCGTGATTCCTTGTCTCAATGAAGAAGGAGGATTACGCCAGCTCCTGCCGTATGTCCCGACATGGATTGATGAGATCATCGTGGTCGACAACGGATCGACCGACCGTTCTGTTGAAATAGCCACTCAGCTTGGCGCGCGTGTTGTGCAGGAACAACGTCGCGGATACGGGCGTGCGTACAAAACCGGAATTGCATCGGCAACAGGTGATACGATTGTCACAATGGATGGGGATGGATCATATCAACTGAAATCGATTGAGCCATTACTCACAACACTCTTCAACGGCAAAACAACATTCGTTTCCGGAAGCCGTTTCCCTTTACAACACGGTGAAGCCATGAACGTCATTAACCATATCGGGAATTTCGCACTCACCGTATGCGCCAATGTACTGTTCGGCCAGCGCTTGCGTGACTCACAATCCGGCATGTGGGCATTTTCTCAAGCACTCTATCGGAACATTGAACCCGAAAGCGATGGCATGGCATTTTCTCAAGAGCTCAAAATACACGCAATACGTTCGGGAGCGGTATTCACAGAAGTGCCAATTCCCTACACCCCGCGCATCGGAAAAACAAAATTATCCTGGCTTCATGATGGTGTGCGCAACTTCGCTTCGCTCGTGAAAATGCGACTATGGGATACAAAGAAGAAATCAACATTCTCTGGCGCACGCTCTTAAACGTCTCTGCAGACGAACGCGTCGCACAGCGTTACCAGGAGGCGGTTGAAACGCTACCATACACACTCACACCCAAAGAACGCAAAGTGTGGGGGCAACTGTTGCGACATGCGTGGTTACTCCCATACGTGGATGCTGGGTTAGCGATTCGAAATAGCCAGCATCCGTTCCGAAAACGCATGTACCTTGCGCTTGCTTTGCTAGAGGCGCACCCGTCAAGCGCAGATTTTCTGCTGACAACACGCCGACGATTCCTCACGGCCCGTGTCGCACTCATTAGTCTGCGTGCGTGTGTACGTACCGTGCTTGGCATCGTCATCGTCACCTGCATTATTCATCCTGTACGCGTATGAATAAACGACATGATTGTATTGTTGTAGGATCTGGCCCCAGTGGAGCCATGGCCGCACAAACGCTGGTGGAGCATGGCGTAGACACAGCCATGCTCGATGTGGGCTACACAAGCGATGCAAAGTACCATATTCCGGATCTCCCATTTACAGACATACGCCGCACCGACCCAAGTCAGCACGAATACTTTTTAGGGAAAGACTGTACAGGCATTCCCACAGGCAACATCCACACCGCGCCGCAGATCACTCCGCCGCGGCTGTTCACGACACACGGAGTCGAACACTGGTTACCGATCGAATCCAGTACGTTTCACCCATACCAATCTCTCGCGTACGGCGGTCTTGGAAACGCTTGGGGCTTGGCTTGTTTTGCATATACTCCCGATGAACTCCATGGAATTGGTCTGGACGTTTCACGCACACAAGACGCATATACAACAATTGCACAACGCATTGGCATTTCTGGCGAACACGATGACGGTGGTCCGTATGCACTCAATCATGTTGAATACATCCAACCGGCAGCCACATTGGAACCAAGTATGCAGCACATCTATGCCGCCTATCAACGCAGACGAAAAACGATTCAGCGGCATGGAGGACGAGTCGGGAAAACTCCACTGGCCTTGCTCACACAACATCTGAATGGACGAACACCCACTCCGTACACAGACATGGATTTTTGGACAAACCCCGGGCTCTCGGCCTACCGACCAGCAATTACGCTGAATGCACTCAAGAAACAACGCCACTTTACATACTACAGTAACCGACTGGTCCTCGCATTCGCAGAAAAGAAAAATGAAATCGCGGTAACCGCACAACACACAGACACCGATCACACCGAAACCATGTACTGCACACGCCTTCTTTTGGCTGCCGGAACACTAGGCACCGCGAGAGTCATCATGCGGTCATTTCCCAACGCCGCGCATTGCCTTCCCCTCCTCAGCGGCACATACCACTACCTCGCATGCATCCAACCTGCGATGTTTGGGAAAGATCCAGGTACGCGCAAAATCAGTTATAGTCAGCTCACTCTGTTCCTCGATGAAGCAGGCGATGGAAATGCATCGGCAACAGCAATGCTCTATACATACCGATCGCTTCTCTTGTTTCGCTTGGCAAACCAGCTACCAATCAATTACGCGGACGCGATCCGTCTGCTCGCATACGGCTCGTCATCATTGGTTATTGCAGGTATACACCACGCCGAACATCCCTCAGCACAAAAATATATTCGTCGTATTCCGGATGCGTCACGAGCAACGGCAGATGTACTGCAGGCCACCTATACACTCAACGCAGCAGAACGTGCACGTCACAGACAGCACGAACGACGAATTGCTTCCATACTTCTTCGTCTCGGATGCATTCCCATGTATCGCATCGATCCAGGTCACGGCTCCAGCATTCACTACGGCGGCACGCTTCCATTCGACCCCACAGGAGCACCGTATACACTTGCACACGACGGACGGCTTTCAGGAACACGTCACATCTACATCGCTGACGGTTCCGGCTTCCGCTATTTGCCCCCGAAAGGACCAACATTTACACTGATGGCAAACGCTCATGTGGTTGCCACACACGTGATCAACAGTCGATAACATGAATATACAGCCAACAATCGCGATTACCGGTAGTAGTGGGTTCATCGGATCCCGCCTTGTGAAGTACTTTGTGAATCTTGGTTACAACGTGCGTGCGCTACAACGCAAACCGCTGGCACAAACACTTGACCGTGTTGTTCATGTTCCATTCGACCTGAGCAACGTGACAGACCACGGTATTGCAGGTGCAGATTACCTCATTCACTGTGCGTATCAACCAGCCGTCGGCAGCCACCGCGGCACGTCGGCCAATGTTGATGGGACGCGGCAGCTGATTGCACACTGCAGGGCACACAGCGTTCGTATAATTTTTTTGTCGACGCTCTCTGCACACCCGCGTGCGGAATCTCAGTACGGAAAAGAAAAATTGTATCTCGAAAGTCTGTTCACGGCGCCAACCGATCTGGTGCTCAAGCTTGGCTTCATTCTTGGTGAAGGC
>SBBP01000045.1 GCA_005239655.1 Candidatus Microgenomatus auricola
CTCCTTGTTGGAGGAGGTGTGTGGTTTCTGGTCTCTGTGCCAATCTCCGACGATGCGGCGACAGTCGATGTATCGATCGCAGATGGTGCTGGCGTGAGTGAAATCGGCGAGGAGTTGGAGAGTGAAGGAGTCGTGCGTAGTGGAGCACTGTTCGGTGTGTATGCCCGTTTTTCAGGAAGAAGTCGATTGCTCCGTGCGGGAACCTACACACTCCCACTCAATCTCTCCATGCGCGAAGTGGTGCAGCGTTTGGCAACGGGAGAAGGCAGCGAAGATGACGTTACGGTCACCATTCCCGAAGGGTTCAATAACACGCAGGTGTTCACAGCACTTGTTGATGCTGAGCTGCCGATCACCGCAGAAGAGTTTTCTGGCGTGACGGCACGTGGCTTCAGTGGCGACTCATCAGATTTTATCTACGACGGCAAACCTGAAGAGGTCGATCTGACTGGCTACCTGTTTCCGGACACGTACAATTTTTACAGCGACAGTACCGCTGCACAGGTGGTAGAAAAAATGGTCGATAATTTCAAGAGCAAAATCACTGCAGATCTTCGTGCAAAGATTGAAGCCTCACCGTATTCTTTTTATGAGCTGCTGACGTTGGCAAGTATTATCGAAAAAGAAGTACGCACACCAGAAGAGCGTCGCCTCGCCGCCGGGGTATTTTTTCGTCGACTCTCCGACAACTACCCACTGCAGTCCGATGCCACACTGAACTTTGTGACAGGCAAAAAAGAGACTCGCGCATCTGCCAGTGACTTAACCATTGACTCGCCGTATAATAGTTACACGCATGTCGGTCTTCCGCCGACACCTATCGCAAACCCGGGGTTGGAGTCCATACGTGCCGTCCTTGACCCAGCGCAGACAGAATACTATTTTTTCCTCACCACTCCAGAGGGGAAGGCAGTCTTCAGCCGCACGCTTGAGGAACACAACAGACAAAAAGCAATTTACTATCCCTAAAACCCGTATGAAAAATATCATCCTCTCCCTCGGCGGTTCGCTGATCATGCCAAAAGAAGTGAATACGGAATACCTCTACTGGTTTGTACATTTCATCAAGCGACTCACTGCTGACTATCGATTTGTGATTTTTTGCGGCGGAGGAAAGATCGCCCGTGAATACCAACAGGCCGCACAAGCGATCACCACAAAAATTTCTGATGACGCCAAAGACTGGATTGGCATTCGCTGTTCTCAGGTGAATGCAGAGTTGGTCAAATCTGCGTTTGGTCGTTTGGCGCACGCCGACATGATTACAGATCCGCAAATGAAACTGAATTGGTCGAAAAAGATTTATGTTGGCGCGGGCTGGAAACCTGGGCATTCAACGGATTACGATGCTGTGCGTTTGGCCGCAGGCAACGGCATCCATACGGTGATTAACCTGTCAAACGTTGAATACGTCTACACAAAAGACCCGAATACATTTTCCGATGCTGAAAAAATCGAGAAGATGAGTTGGAAGGATTTTCGTGCATTGGTTGGAGACACGTGGAATCCCGGTTTGAACGTGCCGTTTGATCCAATCGCCGCACGGCTTGCACAGAAGCACAAGATCACAGTGCGCATTTTGAACGGCAATGCTGGGGATGATGAATTGCGGAAGGCGATTTTTGGAAAGCCATTCAAAGGGACAGAAATTAGCTAATATTAGCCTTAATACAACGCCATTTGACACTCGCGCTTGAAATAGGTTAATCTTGTCAACGACGTATCAAAGACCAGAGGCGACCATAAGTCCTTTGCAGATACAACCACGTTTGGGATGATGCAACCAACCGGGATTGTGAGTCTGCGATACGAAGCGCAGATTTTTACTTCTATGGCAAAAACACGTCAACAGAAAGAAGAGGAACTTGCTGCACTGCGCGAGAAATTTTCTCGAAGCCGCGGTGTGGCGTTTACGCATTACATGGGGCTCACCGTTACCGATCTCCAAGAGTTGCGCCGTAAACTTCGTGCTGAAGACAACGAACTCGTGGTCGCAAAGAAGAACCTCCTTGGGCTGATGGTGGCAGACTCGGAACTCTCGAAAGAGCAGATCCAAAACATGTCGGGTGATGTCGCTGTCGTCTTTGGCTACAAGGACGAAGTCTCTCCCGCAAAAGTCCTCGCCGAGTTTGCACAGAAACATCCGGCTGTGGAATTCCATGGCGGAGTGCTTGAAGGAAAGTTCATTGACCGTTCACAAGTCGAAGCATTGTCGAAGCTCCCATCTCGTCTCGAATTACTGGCGAAGATGGTCGGTGCGATGAAGTCTCCGATCGGAGGGTTCGTCAACGTTTTGGCTGGCAATATGCGTGGACTCGTTCAGGTGCTCTCTCAGGTCAAGGAGCAGAAAGAAAAAGCTACTTCACATCAATCATAACTCAATAACCGTTCAATACTCGTATGGCAGAAGAAACAACAGAAAAGAAAGACGTGGTTGTGCCGGAAAAATTTAAGGCACTCGTCGAACAAGTCGAACAGATGAGCGTTCTCGACCTCTCTGAATTGGTCAAGATCCTCGAAGACAAATTTGGGGTCTCCGCAGCTGCACCGATGATGATGGGGGCAATGCCGATGGCCGGCGCAGCAGCCGCTGCTCCAGCAGAGGAGAAATCCTCGTTCACGGTTGAACTGACCGCAGTGGGTGACAACAAGATTGCGGTGATCAAAGCAGTCCGCGAAGTGACGCAACTGGGATTAAAGGAAGCCAAGGCTCTCGTCGATGGTGCTCCTGGTGTCGTTGCTGAAAACGCCAAGAAAGAAGACGCCGAAAAGATGAAGGAGAAACTGACCGCCGCAGGTGCAACCGTCACTCTGAAATAAGAGATTTTCCGTTTGCAATTCAAAACTCCCGCATCTTGGCGGGAGTTTTTGCATGCTGCGTATTACTGCAAGTCCACCGCGTACACTTTGGAATCACTCAACACGTACATCTTTTTGTTGGCCTCATCAACCACAAAGTCGCTCATACCACTAAACGCATCTGATGTATACTGTGCCACCAGTTTGCCATCCTTTCCAAACACCACAACACGTTTTTGTGTGCGGTCCAACAGATACAGGTTACTCGCGTTCTCGTCTGTAAAAATACGTTCCGCACTCGTTAACGCTGGATCCACACTGCTCAGTGTGAAATCCGCACGGCTCCCATTTGACAATTTAATCACTGTACCTGATTTTTCCAACACCCAGATATCACCATCGATCGTAAAGGATGTGGCATTCGCAAGATTCACGGTACTATCTGATATCCATCCTGTACCAGCTGCAAACCCTTCGTCGTTTTTTTGATGACGGAAAATTTGGTTATTCGCAACATCCAGTGTGTACAGCCGCACACCAAATACTTGAATGTCAACAATCTGGCGATTCGAATTCTCATACTGAAGATCGAGTGGTTCCAGAGCCTCAGTCACAGGATTGAAGATTGCAAAACTGCCGTCACTCAGCGCAACAGCACCGGTCCCTGGGGATGCCTTGGCAACCGCGCTCACTGTCTTTCCGCCAACCGCATCACGGATTGTGGCGCTTTCCTCCTGATTTTCCAAATTTCCGCGGTAGACAGAGGTGTTGGACTGATCAAAACCATATAAACTAGCGCCCAGGAGTATCATCTGATTCACATGGATATCGCTGCCAAGCGTTGAATAGTCAATAACCGGCGAAGGTTGGTCAAGAGTGATCACATTATTTACAATTTTAAGCTGGTTGCGGATCACTTCGTCTAACTCCGCGCCTCGCGCAGTGTACGCTTCGGACTCTTTTGGAACTCCCGAGAGCAGTGTGCGAGCTTCCATAAATACTTCACGCGCTTTTTCACGATCGTACAGTATCGCAGCCTTCCCTTCATTGATTTTAAGATCAATATTCGAAATTGCCTGCGCATACTGCTGTTCTTGCTCGTCGTTGATTTGGTTCCCGCCACGATTCACAATTGACTG
Organism: Candidatus Microgenomatus auricola; assembly: GCA_005239655.1. Classification (GTDB taxonomy): domain Bacteria; phylum Patescibacteriota; class Patescibacteriia; order UBA9570; family XYC2-FULL-38-9; genus Microgenomatus_B; species Microgenomatus_B auricola_A. Next base: position 3,939 of record SBBP01000045.1, read on the forward strand.
TGCAAAAATAAGAAATACGACAATCGCAACAATGAAGAATATTTTTTGCACCGTAGTCAGTGAACGGAACCACTGAATCCCACGAGAAATCCATGAGGAGGCTTTGCGCGAAGGCGCTGTCTTGAGTGTGCGCTGGTTGCCGTACGACGGTTGACGTCGCCGCCGAATCCACTGATGCAGAGTACGCACGCCACGTCCCACCACAGAGATGATTCCCATCACCGCAGACTTGAGTAGTGTCAGTAATTTGATACCGCACATCCCCACAATGCGCAATACACTCGAACCAGCCTTCGCTGGTTGCGCCCTCACCGTTCGGGATTGTTGTTGAACGTGCGGTGTTGCAACTGTGCCGCGTTCACCGTGGTTCGTCTGCCGCTGCGCACCATCTCCTCTCAGTAATGACTGCAGGCTTTTTCTCACCCCTGGCCAGATTGAGGAAGAGAGGAGTTCAGTCGTCCGACTTTGCTTCCCTAACAGGTCAAACATGGAATCACGCTGTCCGACCGTTGAACCAATGGGGTCTGCGGGACGGATCGTTGGCGCATCAGTTGCACTTGTCGGTGCCGCTTCTGCTTTAAAGACAATCGCCGCAAAGTTGGTGTTCGTCGTGTCTTCTTCTAGCAAACTGCGCAACTGTTCTGACACCTGATCAGGTTCAGAATCGACGACTAAGCGTTTGATTTTTTCTTTGGAGATGTAATCCAAAATCGATTCGGTTCCAAAAAAGAGGATGCTGTGCTCGCTAACGGTTCCACTCACGATGGTGCTAAATATTTTCGCTGGATTGATGTCACTTGCTCTCATGTGCGTTGGTTGCACAATGTCGACCATTCTCCCATTATGGACCATGAGCGCAATCAGTCGACCAAGGTGCGTAAAGACAACCACGCGCCCTTTTTGAACACCGATCACCACGTGCAGACTTTCGAGCCACTCATCACCAAGCTGGCTCGTCAGTTCATGCAGCTTTGCATTCGTTTTTTGCAACGCCGACTCAAACGCCCCCTCCACTTCCGTTGCTTCACTGCGATAGAACTGCGTGTTCACCTCATCCGCGATCATTTCAAGAATGCTGTCATTGACGGAATCCTGCGAATCAATTTCCATTAATGCAAAAATGCGCCCAAGGTTCTTTTCCTCCAAAGGCGTCGGCTGTGCAGTGAACACGCGAACGGTCGTGCGCCCATCTTCCTTTGCAATCAGGAGTTCTGAGAGGGCGATGCGCATGTCGGACATGCCTCTATTCATACAATATTTTGCAAAAAGGTGCAAGCAGGAATTCAGTGGATATCTTAACTGAGTACTAAGTTTGCACAGGCTGAATTTATCTCGTATACTATCTTTTGTATGTTAGAGAAACTTTTTGGTTCCCGAACCCGAGTCAAGCTTCTTCGACTCTTTTTGATGCATCCGGAAAAGGAATATTTTGTGCGTGAAATCTCTCGGGTCGTCGGTGAACAAATTAACTCTGTGCGACGTGAACTGGCGAACCTTGAACGCATCGGTATCGTTTCCTCGGAAGCAAAAGACAAAAAGAAATTCTATCGCGTACAAGAAGATTGCATTCTGTTTTCAGAACTGCGAGCATTGATCCTCAAATCGCGTTTCACGATTGAGAAGGAGTTCATCCAGTCCGTTCGCTCCCTTGGTTCTGTGGTGTACTTTGTGCTCACAGGATATTTTGTGAACGAACGAGAAGCAAAAGTGGATATACTCATTGTCGGCAATGTGAACCGCAGCAAGCTCAACGGCATTATTGAGAAGTTCCAATCCAGTTTTGGCACGCCGTTGCGCTACACCGTGATGACGAAGGATGAGTACCATTATCGTCGAGATGTCACAGACAAATTTTTGTATGAAATTCTCAACGGAAAAAAAATCGTCGTGCTCGACAAAACGCGCGATTGAGCTGCACGATAAATGGTACTCTCGCACACCTCTGCATTTTCTTGTATACTAGAATAAATTAATTTTACTCTATACCGTATGGAAAGTTTTGTCTCATTCCTCATCTTCGTGGGCATCGTACTGCTCATCAGCATCCGCCAAGTGAATCAGTATCAACGGGGCGTCATGTTTACGCTCGGAAAGTACACGGGAACGAAAAATCCAGGTTGGCGTTTGGTCATTCCGATTGTTCAAAAAATGCAGCGTGTGGATATTCGCGTGCGGACCGTGGACGTGCCTGACCAGGAGTCTATCACGCAAGATAACATTTCAATCCGTATCAATGCCGTGATCTACTATAAAGTTGTAGAGGCGAGTAAGGCTGTACTTGAGGTGGAGAACTTTTTCTACGCCATGACACAGTTGGGGCAAACGGCGATGCGCAACGTGATTGGTCAGGTACCGTTGGATGAATTGCTCACGAAGCGAGACAGCATCTCGGAAAAGATTTTGTCGATCGTGGACAACGAGACGCGCCCGTGGGGAATTGATGTCCTGTCTGTGGAGTTGAAGGACGTGGTGTTACCAGAAGGGTTAAAGCGCACCATGGCAAAACAAGCAGAAGCCGAACGTGAGAAGCGTGCGAATATCATTAACTCCGAGGGCGAAGTGGTTGCGGCACAGAATTTGGCTCAGGCGGCTCGAACGTTGACCGACGCTCCGGGTGCACTCCACTTGCGCACACTCAACTCGATCAATGATATCTCTTCAGACGAATCCAATACCGTGGTGTTTGCACTACCCATGGAGCTGTTTAAAGGAATCGCCGGTTTCGCCACGATGATCGAAAAGAAAAATCAACAGGACTAAACGCTATGGATTCCGAAAAGACACAACGCCACTTGTCAAAAATTTCGCAAATCAACATGCTCTTGGCGGTGTTCGCGTTGATTGGTGTCTGTGTGTTGTATCTGTGGTTCCGTTGGGGTGTAGATGACGGTGTTGCAGTGAGCAATGCCAACACGGTTTCCAACAGCAACCGCATCACCAACCGCGCAAGCACAGTGCAGAACACAAACACCGTCCCAACCCCAGAAGACGTAAAAAAACTCACCGAAGAATATCAAGATGCGATCAACGCCTTACTCGATAGTGAGGATTTGAGTGACACAAACCGGGCGAAGGAACTCTCCAACGCCGCGGTTGCATTGCGTGTGCCTGCCGATTTGCGATCAATGCATGTACAGATCATTGCAGCGCTCGATGAAGCTGCGCGAGGTGAATCTGATGCGGCCAATGAACGCATTACCGAACTCAAAACTTCCTATTCGTGGTTTTTACCATAAGAATAACCGCGGCTTTGCCCATACGTCACTATGATTCTCGCCAGACGTATCCTCCCATTCGTCGCGCCGATTGGTCTTGCGGTCATCTATAGCGGATTCTTTTTGATGCCGCAACTCTGGCGCGTGTGGGCGATAGTGATGGCCATTGGTGTCCTGACTGTTGCAGGCTTTATGATGCAATGGAAGTTCCTCACCGCACGTTTTTGGATGATACTCTTTCCGATCGCCATGCTGCTGTTTGGCGGTACAGGGTTGCTGTTCTTTTTGCGATCGCAGCTCTCCCAGATTGGGCTAATTGTTTTTTTGGTGGTCATGTATGGGCTCTACCTCGAGGATGTGTTTATTCTGAACTACCAAAACTATAAATACTCGTCGCTCTCATTGCCAAACATCTCCTTTTTCATTAACACGTTTGCGGGATTCTGTCTTTTTGCCTGTGGTTTTGCGCTGGATTTGATTGGTGTTGTTCCGATGTGGCTGATCACACTGTGCGCATTCTTTTTTAGCAGCGCAATGATGCTCCACCTGTTTTGGAGTTACAACATTTGGGAGAAAAAGCATCTATTGACCGTGTTCATGTTGGCGCTCACGGTCACCGAGCTGGTGTGGGTATTGCAGTTTTGGCCAACGGCGTTTTTTGTGAACAGCATGCTCATCGCGATTGTGTTGTACTGTGTGCCGTCAATTATTCAACTACACATCCGCAACGCCCTCTCACGGCAATCCATCATTCGCTATGTGGCACTGGCTGTCGTGATGACGGTGAGTGTGGTCACCACGAGCCAGTGGAGTTAATCTCATGAAACAGTTCATTGTCCCAACATCACCAAAGTCTGCTGAGCGTGTTGCGTCGACGTCACACAACGTCTTTCCTTCAATCGTTCTTTCAGTGACGTTTGGGCTCATCTCGGGTATCTCTGGTTTTTTCATCGCCGCAAATGTGCTCGACAATTTTTCCAACGACCAGTCTCGTGATCGTATCTTTTTTTCTGCAAGCCGGAGTGAACAATCTATCGTGATGCAATCGCCAGAAGTGGTTGATCAGGTCGTTTCGGTGTATAGCCGTGAGCCGCTACTGGATGAACCGGATGCATGGATTGGCAATGCCGTCACACTCACTGCCGATGGATGGTTTGTGATGCCGACTGCGGTATTTCCGAGCACGACCAATGGGGAATCCGCAGTGGTGATGCTGCCGAATGGTGAGACACAGCCGATCACCGCATCAGTTGATGATCTCCTGACCGGAATGACATTTTTTTCTGTTGAGGCGGAAAATCTTTCTGTGATCACCTTCCCCGCAGCAAAACGCCTCACGGTTGGTCAAACGGTTTCAGTGATTGAACAGCATGGTAGTGAACTGGTGATCTACGAACGATTCGTTGCCAGAAGCGCAGTTGAGTCAGGAACCTCCAGAACGACGGAACTCGGAGTACTTCCGCGCCTTGATACCGGGCCAAGCACACATGCCGTCGGTTCCCCAGCATTTTTCAGTGGTGGCAATCTTGCTGGCATTGTGATGGAGAATGGCAGCGTACTCCCCGGTGAGTGGATTGCAGGTGTCGTTGAAGAGGTCGTTCGCTCCAAAACAGTGACACGTTCCACGCTCGATATCCTGAGCGTGAATCTATCGCTACTCAGCGCTGACGAACGTGCGACACGAGGGCTTCCGGATCAGGGTATACTGGTGACAGATGGTGACCGAACACTCCAAACGAACGACGTCATTCAGGCCATCAATGGAACACGTGTCGATGCAACGACACAGTTGAGAGACGAGGTGCACTCACGCCCTATGGGTTCAACGCTCTATCTGAACATTTTGCGTACTGGCCAAGAACTCGCAGTGGAACTGGTGTTGTAATCGTAAAAGGCCGCTCGCGCGCGGCGCCTTGACAAATATTTTACTTCTGTTATTATGCTTGGTCTTTCAATATAAAGACCACGAGATCATAATAATACCTATGAACATTGGAGCATTCATCACACACTATCGCAACGCCATTGGCCTCGTTGTACTTGTGGCCTTGATTTGTGGTGCAGTCGCGGGCAGCATTTCCCGTTTTGCATTTCCACAAGAATACAGCTCGGAAATGCAAATTTTGGTGATTCAAAAATACACACTGACGGATAGTTATACGGCATCAAAATCCGCAGAAAAAATCAGTTCGAATTTAGCAGAAGTGGTCAAAACCAGTACTTTTTTGGAAAGCGTCATTGCATCCAAAGACGTTGATTTGACTGATTTGCTGCTCATGGATGAGGCGGATCGTCGCGACGCGTGGGCAGACACACTCGATACCGCCGTGATTTCCAATGCATCTATTTTGAAAATTATTGCCTACGATGAAAATCCACAGCATGCCGAACAGATTGCCGAGGCAGTTGCCGCGGTTCTGCTGGAAAAGGGGAGTGAATACCATGGTGCGCCAGATACGATTACGCTCAAGGTTGTTGATACCGCACTCACGAGCACCTATCCGACTCGCCCAAATGTGTTACTGAATGGCGCTGCCGCTGCGGTGTTTGGTGCAGTCTGTGCAGCGGTTGTACTCTTTTTGCGAGGACCACGCCGTTCGCGAGGGAATGCATTTTCACCGAACGCTCACGCTTCACGAAACGAACCACAGATGCATCACACTCCCGGTGCACCAGTACATTCTGCTGAACGACCACAAGCCGATGCACATTCGTATGGGGTGTTAGACGTATCGAATTTTCATCATCGCCTGACGTCACACCAAAAACGCAACCACCACTACATTGCGGCAGAAGTGAAAACACTGCCTGCACAGACCGTACAACACTTGCACACGTAACGTGCCACGGACAGATCCATAGGGTCGTGCGGTGTGTTGACTTTTGTGAATGCCCAGTGTAGGTTATGAAGTCGCACTCTGGGCATTTTTACGCTGCCAGAGTGGTGTCGCATGAGGTTTGAACTGTGTATAGTGTGACATCACTATCTGCAGTTGAGGCCTTACGGTCTCTGTAAAGGGACGTGGTGTCTCTCGCACATTCGACATACAACACTCGAACCCCGGATTCATTTCCGGAAAGGAAATAGCATGGAGATCACAAAAGTCCTGGAGCTGGGCGGGCAGACGTGGGCAGTCAGCGTCAGCGTAGACGGCCTGACGTTCTTCGTCGGCTCTGCTGTTCTCTTCCTCATTCTCCTCGCGGCCACCGTGATGGCCGTCAGGCTCGTCAATTGGCGGATCAAGGCCATCGAAGGCACCATCGAGCAGCGCATCCACACGGCGATGAGCTCGGCCTCGCCTCCTGGTGTCAGCGAGGAGCGCATCCGGAAGATCATCAGGGAGCTGGGTGCCAGCCCGCGGGCAAGGCCGCTCAACGCCGGCATGCCGGCGGATCAGGTGCAACGGCTGATCGACACGGAACTCGAGAATTTCGGCGAGAGGCAGAAGCAAGAGATGAGTCGCATCGCTCTCGA
>SBBP01000013.1 GCA_005239655.1 Candidatus Microgenomatus auricola
GTCATTTTTTGTGATAAAATACTTTTATGAAACGTGCCACGCGGACAAAAAAAATCAGATTCAGGCCAACATTATTTTGGGACGTAGACGTCAAAGCAATTGACCCACAGAAAAATGCGAAGTACGTTATCAAGCGAATTATGTCTTTGGGGAATGATGCCGAGGTTCAGTGGATGTGGAGAGCATACCCGCGGGAATTGTTAAGAGAAGTCGCACTACATAGTCGTGGTGTTGATCCGCGCGCTCGAGAGTTTTGGTTACTCCTCACAAAGAAAAAATGAACTGGCACACAGACGTATTACCAAAACAAACACTTCGTGCTCTTGAGTACTGCTCAACGCAATCATGGTTACAAAAACAAGGATGGTACCTTGCCGGCGGCACAGCCTTGGCACTGCATGCTGGTCATCGGCAATCGCAGGACTTGGATTTTTTTCTTTCTGGGGCGTTTCGTGAAGAGCGTCTGATTGCACGTTTTGAAAATACTGATTGGAAAACAACGCATCAGCAGGAATGGACAGTATACGGTGATTTGTTTGGCTCAAAGGTAAGTTTTATTGCGCATCCTTCTTTTTCTCCAGCTGAGAAGGGAACATATTTTGGCACAATCCGCGTGCTCGATCCACGAGATATCGCCGTCATGAAAGTGATGGCGATTAACAGTCGAGGTACAAAACGCGACTTTATTGATCTGTATTGGTATTGCAAACATGTGGAACCGTTGGTTGAGGTGTTGAATCGTTTACATCGGCAGTATCCCAAGAACGTTGTGATTAACTACAATCATATCATGAGAAGTTTGAATTATTTTACAGATGCTGCAGAGGATGAAATGCCGAAAATGCATGAACAGATCACATGGCCACAGGTGATGTATTTTTTCCGATCAGAAACCCCGCGTCTCTCAAAGCACTTTTTAGACATACCTTGACTGTTCAAAGGGCCTCATGCTATCCTCCTCTCGCTTAATCAGCAGCGTCGTTCTTCCCCGTTTGGTCGCCTGAACAGGCGTACAGAACGGGACCATGTGCATCAACCGCCGCGGAAGAGATCCGTACGGACGAGGATGTACGAAAAGCGACCAGTAATCACACTCTATGGAACAACAGACTGCCTTGCAGGAAGCCGAGGCCACATTTGTGTTGCCGACGAAGGACAACGAACCAGGGCACTATGAACTTCTGGTATTGCTCCCCGGTGGCGCAACCGAACAAGAAGCCGCAACAACGTTTGATGAAGTCAAGCGAATTGTGCAATCGTTCAACGGAACGATCACTTTCGAGGCCAACCTGGGTCGTCGATCCCTCGGCTATACCATCGCCGGGTCACGCAGCGGCAGCTATGTCGTGGTCGAATTCGACATTCTGAAAAATCGCGTGAGCGAACTCAATGAAAAACTGCGCATCCGCAAAGATGTGGCACGTTTTCTCATCGTGACAAAGAGGGTAAAGTCTGCCGAAGAGTTGGCCGAAGATGAACGCATTGCGAAGAAAATCGAATCACGTCGTAAAGCCAAGATGGAAGCGGATATCGATACAATGGAGAAAGAGTCCAGCAAGGCGCCGGCAGCAAAAACACGAATTGCGCGCGAGGAAAAACGCGATCACACGACAGAAGCCAAACCCGCAACACCAGCGAAGCCAAAATCAATGGAGGAGATCGATAAAGAAATTGAGAAACTCCTCAGCGACGATTTGGGCGATGATATTAAACTCTAACTCGTTTAGGTCTACACGTATGGATCTCAATAAAGTGATGCTCATTGGTCGCCTCACACGCGATCCAGAGGTGCGCACAATTCCGTCCGGCGAGTCAGTCGCATCGTTTTCGGTGGCTACGGGTCGTCAGTGGACTGATCGCCAAACGAACGAAAAAAAATCGCAAACGGAATTCCACAATATCGTGGCGTGGCGTCGCCTGGCAGAAATCTGCGCGCAGTATTTAAAGAAAGGTCGACAGGTGTACATTGAAGGTCGACTACAGACGCGCTCGTGGGATGACCCATCGGGCGTCAAAAAATATCGCACGGAAATCGTCGCCGAGAACATGATCATGCTCGGTAGTGGTGGGGCCAGCGGTGACAGCATGAACAGCGCCGCCGCAGCAGCTGCACCTGCAAACGACGTTCCGCCCGCTCCGCAACAAGTCCCTGGGGAAGAGACGATCTCAGTTGAAGACATCCCATTCTAATTTATCTTCATTTACCGTATGCCTCGACAAAAAAAACGCAAGCAACTTGCGCCGGAAGATCGATTTTGCTACTTCTGTTCGCATAACGTGTCGGACATCGACTACAAAGAGACCAACATGATTGGAAAATTTGTATCGAACTACAAAAAAATCCTGCCGCGCAAACGCATGGGTACGTGCGCAAAACATCAGCGCCAACTCTCAACAGCCGTGAAGCGTGCACGCTACATGGCGCTTTTACCCTACACCCCTAACCAAAAATAGCATGGCCGTTCTCTCGAGCTTAAAAGAAATTAAAGTCGGATTGGCAATCGACATCAACAACCAGCCATACCAAGTGCTGTGGGCTGACTTCATGCGCACGGCGCAACGCAAACCAGTGATGCGCACGAAACTGCGCAACTTGATTACCGGACAAGTGTTGGAACAAACCTTCAAACCCGGGGACAAAGTGGAAGAAGCCAACCTGAATCACACCACTGCAAACTTCATGTACCGCGAAGGAGATACATTTTACTTCATGGACAACACGTCGTACGAGCAGTTTGGATTTTCGAAGGAGCAGATCGGCGAAATCAGTAATTTCGTGAAAGAAAATTCGGACGTGGAAGTGATGCTCTACAACGAAAAACCAGTGACGGTGAAACTGCAACCAAAAGTCGTGCTCACCGTTGTGGAAGCGCCACCGGGCGTGAAAGGCGATTCCGCATCAAACACCACAAAGAAAGTCAAAGTGGAAACTGGATATGAAGTGAATGTTCCGTTGTTTATTAAAGAAGGCGAGAAGATTCGGATTAACACTGATTCTGGTGATTACGTGGAACGTGTGAATGAGTAAAAAATACAAACAGCCTAGCCCGCACCGCTTTCGGACCTGAGCTACCCTTACGGTCCGCAAGCGGCGCGTGCCACGGCTGTTTTTCATTTCTCAATAATCTCTGACATGGTATACTATTGGCCATGAAAAGAACGAAAATCGTCGCGACGATTGGCCCCGCATCATCAAGCCAAAAAATACTTGAAGTGATGATGCGCGCAGGGATGAACGTGGCGCGTTTAAATTTTTCGCATGGCACATACGCCAACCATCGGGAGTTGATTCGCACCATTCGCACTGCGGCAAAACGCACCGGAAAGCAGGTGGCCATTATGCAGGACCTGCAAGGGCCGCGTATTCGTGTGGGCACGGTGCCGCGCGACGGTTTGGAAGTCACACGCGGCGAAGAAGTCGTTCTGGTTCCGGAGCGCATGATCAACTACCGCTTGTTGATCACCGACAAAACAAAAATCATTCCAAATCAGTACAACGACTTGCACCACGACGTTCATGTGGGAAGTGCAATCTTGATCAGTGATGGACTCATCCAATTGCGCGTGACGAAGATCAAGAAAGCAATGGTGTATGCCCGTGTCGAAAAAGCCGGGATTATTTTTAGCCACAAAGGAATCAACCTGCCAGGTGTCGCGGTGAAGTCAGAGATCATTACTGCAAAAGATAAACAGGATTTGCAGTTCGGACTCACACAAGACATCGACTACGTTGCACTGTCATTTGTAAAAACTCCGGAGAACATTCGGCAATTGCGCACAATGATTCCGGAGAAAGCCAATGTGCAGATTATCGCAAAGATTGAACGACGTGAAGCAGTGAAGAACTTTGAACAGATTGCTGCCGAGGCAGACGGCATTATGGTCGCACGTGGTGATCTTGGTATCGAAGTACCTGCGGAAGACGTGCCGCTCATACAAAAACGGATGATTCAGCACTGTTTGAAGATTGGCAAACCGGTGATTGTCGCAACACAGATGCTTGAGAGCATGATGATCAACCAGCGCCCAACGCGCGCCGAGGTGTCTGATGTTGCCAATGCGGTTATCGATCATACCGATGCCGTGATGCTGTCTGGCGA
>SBBP01000091.1 GCA_005239655.1 Candidatus Microgenomatus auricola
CCTCAAACACATGGCCATACTTCAACGACAAATCGTAGTACTGACTTTCCGAAATAATTTGTAGAGGCTCAAGCGATTTGAGTTCGCGTCGTGCAATGTCCGAAGCATCATCCAAGTCCTTCAACTTCTCATCACGCATGACCACGGCATTCACCAGCTCCCGTTCAAACTCTTTTTCTTCAGCCGCTTTCAAATCGCCCTTTTCCTGCTTCATTTTTTCACGACGCTGCTTAATTTCGCCCATCTGCTGGGTGCTCTCATGACGAATCTGCTTTTTCTTCTGCTGCAACTCCACTTCAATCTGTGCCAGTGTTTGCTGTCGCAACTCTTCGCTCACTTCGGTGACGATGAAATTAGCAAAATAGACCACTTTCTCAAGACTCTGCGTGGACAAATTCAAGAGCAAACCAATCTTGGACGGCACGCCACGCAAAAACCAGATGTGTGTGACCGGAGCAGCCAAATCAATATGCCCCATGCGCTCACGACGAACAATGGAACGGGTGACTTCCACGCCGCACTTGTCGCAGACGATCCCTTTGTATCGAATGCGCTTGTATTTTCCGCAGTAGCACTCCCAATCTTTCGACGGACCAAAAATGCGCTCGCAGAATAATCCATCCTTTTCTGGTTTTTGTGTTCGGTAGTTGATGGTTTCCGGGCGCAGCACCTCTCCATGCGACCATTGACGGATGACTTCAGGCGACGCCAGCTTCAAACGAATGGCCGAGAAGTCAGAAACTTGTGTTGTATTGTTGTAGAATGACATAGTCGTTGGTTGAATCGTGGATTAGTGTTCCGCTTTTTCTGCTGGCGGATCGCTGCGATCGGCACCAACCGTAATCACTCCTTCGTCTGGTCTGTACTCATTCTGCTCTTCATCACGTTGCGGACGCGGACGACGTTCTTCATTTGCACGCGATGAGGTATCGATCGGCACGCCGTGATCATTGAGCAACTCCACATCTAAACCTAGACCCTTCAACTCACGCACAAGCACATTGAATGATTCTGGCACATTGAGTTTTTCAATTTCTTGACCTTTGATGATTGCTTCATACGCTTTAGAACGGCCCGGCACATCATCGGATTTAATGGTCAGCATTTCCTGCAACATATGCGCTGCACCATAGGCTTCCAGCGCCCACACTTCCATTTCACCAAAACGCTGACCGCCGAATTGGGCTTTTCCACCCAGCGGTTGCTGTGTGACGAGTGAGTATGGACCGATGGAGCGTTGGTGAATCTTGTCTTCGACCATGTGGTTGAGTTTCAACATATAGGCGTACCCACACATCACCGGCTGGTCAAACTTGTCGCCGGTGCGGCCGTCGTAGAGTTCCAGTTTCCCGGTGCGCGGGAATCCGGCTCGTTCCAGCTCGCTGCGAATCGTTTCTGCAGGCACACCGTCGAACACCGGAGTCGCAACGGAGTAACCGAGCGCCTGCGCGGCGAGCGCCAAATGTGCTTCCAGCACCTGGCCCAAATTCATACGAGAGACGATACCCAAGGGGTTCAACATGATGTCAACCGGGCGGCCATCAGCCATGAATGGCATGTCCGCTATCGGAACAACACGCGAAATGACACCTTTGTTTCCATGACGACCGGCCATCTTGTCGCCAACCTGAATCTTGCGCAGTTGAGCAATGGAAACCTGGATAGTTCTCACCACTCCCGCCGGCAACTTGTCGCCGTTCTCCTTGCTGAAAATTTTCACATCAACCACTTTGCCGTGTTCACCGTGCGACAAGTACAACGAAGAGTCCTTCACATCTTTTGCTTTTTCACCAAAGATCGCGCGGAGCAATTTTTCCTCGGCAGAGAGTTCGGTTTCGCCTTTTGGCGTGATCTTTCCAACCAGAATATCCCCAGACGAAACTTGCGCACCAATGCGAATGATGCCGTCTTCGTCGAGGTTCTTCAATTTTTCTTCAGACACATTGGGGATGTCGCGTGTGATCACTTCCGGACCCAGTTTCGTGTCACGTAAATCAACAGTGTAGTCTTCGATGTGCACCGATGTATACCGATCATCATGAACCAGTCGTTCAGAAATCAAAATGGCGTCTTCGTAGTTCCCACCTTCCCACGGCATGTACGCTGCAAGCACGTTTTGGCCGAGCGCCAATTCACCAAATTGTGTCGACGCACCATCCGCAATCACATCGCCAGCTTTCACCGTATCACCTTTGTTCACGATCGGTCGCTGGTTGATTGATGTGGATGCATTGGAACGGACAAAGCGTTTCAAATCGTATTCTTGCAACTCACCGTTGTCTGTTTTAATGGTGATTTTGTCTGCTTGGACTGCAGCCACAACTCCATCTGCAGTCGCCACACACACCTGACCAGAATCTTTTGCTGCACGGTACTCCACACCGGTTCCGACGATTGGCGCTTGCGGAGTAATGCATGGCACGGCCTGGCGTTGCATGTTCGTGCCCATCAACGCACGCACGGCGTCATCATGTTCCAAGAATGGAATCAACGCAGTTGAAATGGATACAATCTGTTTTGGCGAAACATCCACATATTCAATGTTCGCAACAGGCATCACCATCGGCTTCATGTGATGGCGCACCTCGGCTTTCTCCTTCACAAAATAGCCATCTTTATCAATTTCCGTTGTGGCCGCGGTCGATGTGGATTTTTCTTCTGTGAATGCATCGAGATAGATCACTTCATCGGTCACACGTGGACGACCGTCACTCTCTATAACGACTTTTCTGAACGGTGTCTCGATGAAACCAAAATCGTTGATGCGCGCGAATGACGACAAGTGGCCCACGAGGCCGATGTTTGGACCTTCAGGAGTCGCAATCGGACAAATGCGGCCGTAGTGCGTGCGATGCACGTCGCGGACTTCAAATCCTGCACGCTCGCGGGACAAACCACCAGGGCCCATCGCGGACAAGCGTCGTTTGTGCTCCAATTCTGCAAGCGGATTCGTTTGATCCATGAATTGAGACAACTGGGATGACATAAAAAATTCTTTCACCGCACCAATCACCGGGCGTGCATTGATCAACTGACCTGGAGTAAGGGTTTCAATATCTTTCGTGGACATGCGATCTTTCACAATGCGCTCCATGCGCGACAACCCGATGCGGAATTTGTTCTGTACCAGCTCGCCTACCGCGCGGACGCGACGGTTTCCCAAATGATCAATATCATCCGCCTCTTCCTGTTTGTTGTTGAGACGAATCACCTCGCCAATGATCGCCACCAAATCCTCGCGACGCAACACGCG
>SBBP01000064.1 GCA_005239655.1 Candidatus Microgenomatus auricola
CGACGGCACCCACTCTTCTCCGCGAATCACATGTGTGATGCGCATGAGGTGGTCATCGACAACGTTTGCCAAGTGGTACGTTGGAAAACCGTCAGACTTCATCAGCACTTGGTCGTCGATATCTTTTGCATCGAATGTTACCTGTCCGCGGAGCACGTCACTCACGATCACACTCCCCTCTTCCGGAACCGCGAGGCGAATGACAAAGGGAGAGCCGTCCTTGAGACGACGTTCGCTCTCTTCGGCAGACAATCGACGACAGCGGCGGTCATATCGCGGCGGCTGTTTGGCAATCTGCTGTTCTTTGCGCATGGCCTCCAGTCGTTCTGGTGAGCAATAGCAGCGATAGGCTTTCTGTTCTGCAACAAGCTGGTCACAGTGTGTTTTGTAGATGTCTAGACGCTCGCTTTGTGTGTATGGCCCGTTTTCACCGCCAACAACAATACCCTCATCCCATGTAATGCCTAACCAATGCAGGCCCGCAATGAATGATTCGACGCTCCCCTCTTTTTCGCGGTTTCTATCCGTATCCTCAAGACGCAGCAGAAATTGACCGTTGTTTTTTTTTGCCCAAAGATAGCTAAAAAGAGCGGTTCTCGCCCCACCGATATGCAAATGGCCTGTAGGTGATGGTGCAAATCGTGTTCGTACCTCTGACATGCACCACAGTATACGAGATTCTTACTGTTTTTGCGAGCTGCGCGTTGCTGTCAGTCGTGCCCAGACGACAGTGAGAGGAAAGATCACGACTGCGTTCCAGATTCGCTTCCAGCGCCTCGGTTCGTGGATAAACCGCCAGAGCCATTCAAGTCCAATTCGCTGTATCCGTTTTGGGGCGCGTTTGGCAACTCCGGTCCAAAAGTCAAATGCTCCACCAATTGCAATCGCGATTCGAACCGAAGGAATGCGGCGTGCATAACGATCCAGCCAATACTCCTGTTCAGGAAAACCAAGCCCGATGAAGATGACGTGAGGAGCAATTCGTTGAATCTCGCTACACAATTTTTCGTCATTCCACTGATTTTTCAACATGCCGATGACTGTTATTTCTGCGTTTGGTGCGCGCTGCTGTACGCTTGCGCGAACTTCGTCGAGTGTTGATCTGCCGTCTGCACGCACAATGCAGCACACACGCAGTTTCTTACTCTCTGCGATGTTCAAAATGTCTTCGGCGATGTTCGTGCCAGAAAGCGTATGGCGCACTGCAGAAGTCAATCGTAGCCCCCTTCCATCCGGTAGTGCGATGTCAGCTCGATTCAAGATGCCCGCGTATTCGGGATGCCGATGTGCGTGCAACAGGATTTCTGGATTTGGTGTGACAATGCACAATGGAGTGTTGCCAGCGAGAGCGCGGGTAATAGCATCGTGTGCTGAACGCAGATCAAGATCATGAATCGTAACGCTAAGTAGTCGTATTATGGGCATACGCCGGTATCGTAGCAAAAATCTTGAAAAAACGCATTGACCCGAGGCTATTTTTCTCTTATAGTTCCTCAAGAGTCTATGAAGGAATACCAGAAAAATTTTGCTCTTTTTCTCTGTGTTGTACTGATTGTGTTTCCACTCTCGACACAGTCTTTTACGTTTACAAAAGACCTGCTCATTACTGACCGAGAAATGGAAGACAGCGATGCATTGTCAGTGCGAGCGGTTGAGCTTTTTTTGCAGGAAAAGGGTTCGGTGCTTGCGGGATTCGAGGTTGAAGATGTGGATGGTAAAACACGAACCGTTGCGCAGATTATTCGTAATGTGGCCGTGAAGTACATGCTTAATCCAATGCTCTTTTTAGTCATGGCACAGAAAGAATCGAGTGCCATCACCAGTGGTACACTGACATACGCTATTGAGCATTGGGTGTTGGGTTTTGGTCGTTGCGATAGTTGTTCGGAGGAAGACGCTGCGGATTACCGTGGTCTCGCAAAACAGTTTACAGCCGCGGCAGAGCGTATTCGTCATGGATATCTCACTGACCTCGATCAACGTGGATATACTGTTTCTGGTTGGGGGCCCGGGATCACAAAAACAACAATCGACGGCATTGAGGTCACCCCAGAAAACGATGCAACGGCCGCGTTGTATACCTATAACCCGTGTGTAGGCGCATACGGTGGCGGCTATCCGCAGTACGGTTGTAATTCAGCCTTTCAAAAAATTTGGCAGGAGTGGAATCCTGGTGTGAAATATCCGAATGGAAGTCTGCTGCAAATTGGACAAGTGGTCTATTTGATTCAAGAGGGGAAGAAGCGTGCGTTCACTTCACGAGGTGCACTTCTCGCAAACTACAATACAGACCAAATCATTTCTGTTTCAGCGATCGTTGGAGAGTTCTATGAAGATGGACCCAATATCCTCTTTCCAAATTACTCGTTACTCCGAAATCCCGCAGGGACGGTCTACCTATTGGTGAATGGAAAGAAGCGGGGCTTCGTATCGCAACAGGCATTTTACGAGCTTGGGTATAACCCTGAACAAATTTTGGATGCAGGCTGGAAGGAACTGAATGCCATTCCAGAGGGTGAGCCGCTGAATGCAGACTTCGCCTATCCTCAAGGCGCGCTCTTGCAGGATTCCGCGACGGGCGCTGTGTATTATATTAATCCACGAGGCAAGCGCCGGGCAATTTGGTCAATAGATATCTTAAATAATCGTTTCTCTGGACAGGAGATTATTTCATCAACGACAGCAGAAATTGCCAAATTTACTGAAGTTGCCCCGCTGAAATTCAAAGATGGAACGCTGCTGACTTCAGAAGAGTCGGGGTCAGTATTCGTTGTGGCGAATGGGAGGCGCCGTGCTTTTCATTCAACGGACGCATTTGCAAAATATGGCTATCAGTGGGAGAATATCATTACTGTGTCTCAGGCAATTTTAGAGCTTCATCCGCTTGGTCGATCTATGCCTAACCCATAGAAATTACAGGCGTTTCACGCGCCATTCCTATGTCGCTGATTTTTGCTGCTGTTGTCCCGAACCATCCAAAATTTTCTGGATCGTTGTCGCAACCAAAGCCTGAAACTCAATCCGCGCAGGCGATGAAAGACTTGGAAGGTGAGCTGTATTTCATGAAACCGGATACCATTGTTCTCCTCACCTCCCACGGCGCTCAAGTTCCTGCTGTAGCCAATATCAACCTTGCGACGCAACTCACTGGACCCAGTGGAGCCACGTTTCATACCGACATCGAATTCGCGGCGCACTTGAAAGAGCAGATCGATGTGAAGCAGAAAGGGCTTCCAGTCGCCATGATTGCGGAGACATCAGTTCCAGCTGAAATCGAATGCCCATTGCAATTTTTGTTGAACCACTTATCAGAAGCGAAAGTGGTTGTTATATCAACAGCC
>SBBP01000116.1 GCA_005239655.1 Candidatus Microgenomatus auricola
AAATAGCATAGGGTTCGCTTTAGAATTGATGGAGGAATCGGATGTCGTTTTGCATGAAGTTGCGAATGTCTGGAATGCCATATTTGAGCATCGCCAGTCGATTGGGGCCCATTCCAAATGCAAAGCCAGTGTATTTGCCTTCAGGGTAGCCCGCAACGGTAAAGACCTTTTGATGAATCATCCCCGATCCTCCCATTTCGACCCACCCAGTGTTTTTACACACGCGACAGCCTCGTTGGTCACAAAATATACACGAGAGATCGGCTTCATAACTTGGCTCTGTAAACGGAAAATATCCAGGGCGCAGGCGAACCTTCACGTCTTTTTTGTACAACTGCCTAAACATCTCCTGTAAAAACCACGTCAGGTGTCCTACGGTGATGTTTGTGTCAACGACGAACCCTTCAAGCTGGTAGAAGGTATGCTCATGTGAAGCATCGGTTGCTTCGTTTCGAAAAGCACGTCCACCAACAATACACCGTATGGGTGGTTGACGCTGCTCCATAATCCGTACTTGCATATTTGAAGTATGTGTACGCATCAGCCACTGTGTTTTTTTTATATGATGTCGCTCGCTCCGTGAGATCGGTGTTTTGATAAAAAACGTATCCTGCATATCGCGTGCGGGGTGCGATGGCGGAAAGTTGAGTGCTTCAAAATTATAGAAATCGTTTTCGAGTTCCGGGCCTTCATAGACCATGAATCCCATGGATACAAAAATATCCATCAGTTCGTTGAGGACGTGTGTGATTGGATGCAGATGGCCACGCTGCGGCTCAATACCAGGAAGAGTAACATCAACAAACGACTGGCCGCCAGGATGATTTTTTTTCGCTGCATCAGCAAGTGTCTCTTCTATCTTCTGTTTTGCTGCGTTTGCAATTGGGCCAATCACTGCGCGTTCCTTTGGTGAGAGTTCCTTGAGAGAACGCAAAATCTCATTTAATCTGCCAGATTTGCGGCCGAGGTATTTTACTCGCAGCTCGTCGATCTGTTCAGCCGTACTCGCGGACTGCAGGTCGCGAGCAAAGTGATTCAGAATAGCTTCAATCCTCCGTTTCATGGGTGTGGTGATTTTGGTGAGCGAGTGTTTTTGTACGACTAATGAAAAAACCCTCCAGGACTGTGAGGCAGACAACGAGCAGTAGTGACATCCACCAGACGAGCAGCTCTTGGCTCAACAAGAACAGTGAAAGGCAGAGGAGGATTGTAAACCACAGCGATTGTCGGAGTGAAACACCAATGTGACGAAATGGAACGGTTTGGCGGTGAATCGCATAGCGTGCAAAAAATCCGATCAGGCTGAGACTTCCCCAGAGCGCAAAGAACAACGCAATAAAGAAGAGGGCGAGCCCAAGAGCGCCGCCTGTTTTAGGGTCAATCCGAAATAGCACCACAACAAATGCGCCCCAGCACATCAGTGTGGTCAATGCCATAATTGTCAGATAACGACGTAGGGACATTTGTTGTATGAATATCGTGCATACTATACCATTTTTTTCATCGAGCTCAAACTTACTTTGTACACGATGCGCTAGTGTGCTCGATATTCACAAATTTCTCGATAGTCGCAATACGAACAGTGCATGCCTGGAGTGGCTTCAAACTTTCCGTTGAGAATGCCGTCGATGCGTTCAAGTGCCCACTGAGAAACTGTTTCGAGTTCACTCCCATCCACAGCAACGCTCAGCGGTTTGTTGTCCTCTACAAAGTAATAGGTCAGCTTGACGGGATCGAGATGAAAGACTTCTTTGAGTGCGAGTGCGTACAATGCCAGTTGCTGAATATCTTTTTGCCCTGTTTTGGGGAAGGCGCCTGTTTTGTAGTCGATAATTTCGATGCCGGCTTCTGTCTGGTCCACGCGATCAATTGCACCCTTCAAGAGATATTTTCCAACGCGCACCTGAAACCCTTTTTCAAGCATCAACACGGTGGGCCACTGTTTCTCATGAAGCGCATAAAATCGTTTCAACGCTTCTTTCCCCTTTTCGTAGTATTCATCGCGCAGTCGTTTTGAGGGATACCAGTGGTTAATCCATTTTGATTCGTACAGTTCGAGAAGGTCATCACGCGTTGGGTTTTTGGCTGTGTGTTTTGCGTTCTTCTCTTGCGGTGTATCGAACAGTCCCGCTTGTGAAAGCTCGTTGGCTTCTTTGATTCGGCGGAAAAATTCGTACAACGTGTTGTGGATCGTCTTTCCAAAAGAGAAACTGGGTTTCCCAGGGGTCGGTACTTTGAGCAAGAATGCAAATCGGTATTGCCATGGGCAGGTTTCATAGCTCTTGAGTTGCGTAAAACTGAAACTGCGCGGTAAAAATTTTAACTCCGGAGGTGTTGTTTCAGTTTTTGCGCTGTGAACTTCTGATGCGTCAAAGAGCACAGTTCCCGTATGTTGTGGTTTTGTTTCTGAAAAACCTGTTTCCATGAGGAAGCGAGAGGGTTTCTTTTTTCGGACACCGCCATAGTCTTCAGCGCTCGTTAAAAAGACTCCGGATTTTGCTCGAGTGAGTGCAACGTAGAATAAGCGACGCTCTTCTTCAAGGTGCCAATCCCCCTCTGGAACGACATCTTTGACGAGTGCATCGGGAATTGGGATCGCCTCTTTGCGACCCACAGAGGGAAAACGTTTATCCACAAGATTGACAATAAAGACGTAGGAAAATTCCA
>SBBP01000051.1 GCA_005239655.1 Candidatus Microgenomatus auricola
CGGCCCTCGCGCAGGAGACAACCGCTCCTCCCGCCCAACAACAGTACTCGCAGAATCAACATCTCCGTCCTTCGGCCGTAACAACGGAAACGCCACACACTCACGAATCGGCTTATCCATCAAAAATGAAAACAACCGTTCACTCACTCCAAAACCCGATGTCGGCGGCATACCGTATTTGAGCACATCGACAAAATCAGCGTCATGCATCTGCGCTTCGGTGTCACCGGCCGCGCGCATACGCGCCTGCTCCAGAAAACGTTCTTCTTGATCAAATGGATCATTCAATTCGCTGTATCCATTCCCCTGTTCACTCCCAGCAATCAACACTTGAAAACGCTCCACACGTCGTGGATCATCGGATTTTCGCTTCGCCAGTGGTGAAACTTCCACAGGATGATTGACTAAAAACGCCGGACCGACAATCGATTGACGACAATGCTTCCACAGACTATCAATCATCCGAGCGCGAGTCTCAATACGCGCTGCAATGCCAAGCGCATCACACTTCTTCCTCAGCGCTTCATCTGATGCTTCGAGCACGTGAATGCCCAACTGTCTCTTCACTTCATCAACATAATCCACCTCTGGCCATACGACATCCAAATTGATCTCATGCCCATGAATTTGAAACTGCAATGTTCCAAAGGCCTCCATAATACAGTGTTTGTACATGCGCTCAACCAACTTCATGGAATCACGGTAGTGTGCGTATGCCCAATAAAACTCCATCTGTGTGTAATCTTGCAGGTGTTCTGGGCTGATGCCTTCATTGCGGAACTGGCGACCAATTTCAAATGTTTTTTCAAAACCACCCACGATCAAACGCTTCTGCCACAGTTCACCCATGGAGATGCGTAAAAACAAATCAATCCCCAATGCATTATGGTGCGTGACAAACGGTTGTGCATCCGCCCCTCCCGGAGTCGTCTCCAACACCGGCGTTTCGACTTCGATAAATCCTTCGGCAGTGAGAAACGTACGCATTGCATTCCAAAAACGACTCTTCCGTACAAGCATTTGGCGAATCTCGGGCCTCATCATCATGTCCACAGCTCGTCGACGGTAGCGCAGCTCTTCATCCTGAATGCCGTGCCACTTGTCGGGAAGGCCGTAGACCGACTTTGTCAGCAGCGCTGCTGAATGCACCAGCAATGAACGCTCGCCACGCTTCGTCAAAAATGCAACGCCTGTTGCCTCGATGATGTCGCCAACATCAAAAAACTGCAGAGCGAAAGTGTACAGATCCACACCCGAGTCAGTCTCAGAAAATACCAACTGAATCATCCCAGTCACATCCTCGAGCTGCATGAATGCGAGCTTACCGTGTTTACGTTTGAGCCGTACACGACCGGAAAGGGTTTGCAGTGTCTGCTGATCCATGCACACATCAAACTGTTCAACAAATGTGTTCACTGTCATCGTCCGGTGAGCACAAGAAGGAAATGGATCAATGCCGCTTGTTCGTAAACGGTCAATTTTTTCTTTGCGCAACTGAGGTTCGTTTGTCGCCATAGTTCTACAACCCGACCGTCATCGGGTTCATGATGCAATCATCGTTACTTGATAGAGAGTATTTCGAACGTCAGATCACCGTTTGGTGTATGCACGGTCACCGTATCTCCAACCTGCCGATCGAGAAATGCCTTGCCCATTGGTGATTCATTCGAAATGCGATGTTCAATCGGATCTGCCTCAGAAGAACCGACAATGGTGTATTCGACGGACTCGCCAGACACGCTCTGCACACTGATCGTAGAACCGATTTGCACGGTGCCCGTATTTTTCTTGTACGTAATCACTTCACAGTTTTTCAACATCTGCTCAAGTACAAGAATACGACTCTCAATAAATCCTTGTTCTTCTTTTGCTTCGATATACTCAGCGTTTTCTGAAAGGTCACCGAGCTCTTTTGCATCATGAATGCGTTCGGCGATTTCTTTGCGTTTTACAGTCTTCAGTTGCTCCAATTCATCTTGAATTTTTTTCAACCCTTCCGCGGTGACAAAGAGTTTTTTGGTCTGCATAACAAAATAGCAAATCGAATCAGATAGTACTATATACTACGTATTTCATCATTCGATGTCAAGCCAAAAAACCTCACACACAGACTATCGAGTTGATTCTGAAAAATAGAACTCCAACGCCTGTTTGGCAATCGGCAAAGCAGCATCATTCCCTTGCCCAGCCTCTTCAACCAATACGGTGATCGCAATTTCTGGTGTTTCGTATGGAGCAAAGGCGGTAAACCAGGAGTGCGTTTTTTCACCCGAACCAAACTGTGCGGTTCCGGTTTTTCCTGCAGCCGAAACAGGTAACGAAAGAAGTGAACGAGCACTTCCTGTTCGTACCGCCTCACGCATTCCGCTACGCACTGTTTGCATCGCTAACGGACTGACGATGTCGGTACCCTTCACGATCGGCTCAGGCGATGCAACAACATCACCAGAGGCATTGGTGATGGCTTCAACGACAGTCGGCTGATAGAGCGTACCGCCATTCGCAAAAGCGACGGTATAGGCATTCACCTGAAGTGGTGTAACAAGAATATCACCCTGACCAATTGCCAAATGATAGGTGTCCCCAAGATACCACGGTTCATTTTTATATTCTTCCTTCCACACTCGTGACGGTAAAAATCCTCCCTCCTCTCCAGGGAGATCAATACCGGTAGCAGACCCTAAGCCAAATTGACGTGCATAGTCAGTGATGCGTTCGACCCCTAATCCGCTTGTTGTTTCATTGTCTCCACCGCCGGCTAAATAGAAAAACGTATTCACAGATTCGGCGAGAGCCTGAATGACATTCACGACTCCGTGGCCTCCTGGTTTCCAATCCGGAAATGAAAACCCACCATCAATTGTAATGCCGCCCGTACTCACTACCGTCGTCTGCGGTGTGACCACCCCTTCTTCAAGGGCTGCAGCGGCAACAATGGGCTTAAAAGTTGACCCAGACGGATACATCCCGCTCACTGCTCGATGGAACAGAGGCTGTCGGGTGTCATTCAGCAACTGTTCGTAGTCAGCAGCCACACTTCCTCCAGCAAAGATGTTACTGTCAAATGAAGGATACGTTACAAGAGCGCGTATTTTCCCGTTCCGCGGGTCGCTCACAATTGCGGCGGCTCCTGGAAGCTGTCGTTCTTCGACCACGCTTTTCAGCGATTCATAGAGGTGCTCTTGGAGTTGCCGATCAATCGACAACTGAATATTCTGACCGGCGAGCGGTGCGACGTCTGCAATCACTGCCTTCTCTTCACCACGAAAATCGACTTCACTATTGCGATACCCGGGGATGCCGTGCAATATCGACTCGTACGATTTTTCCACTCCTGTCTTTCCAACACTCTCACTAAGTTGATATCCGTCATCCGAAAGGGTCGCGTACTCTTCCTCCGTCATCTTGCCAGTATACCCAACGAGATGCCCAAACGCCTCTCCAACCAAATACTGTCGGTCGTAAAATGTTTCTACCATCAAGCCAGAAACGTCGCGGACTTGAATCATCAAGCGCAACGCTTCGTCGTATGGAATGTGCGAACGCACGGTGATCGCCTGTCCAGAGCTCAGCGAACGACGAAATGCTTCAAGGAGATCATCATGGGTCATGCCCACAATTGGTTCCATTTTCGTCCACAGTTGATCGTACCCTTCGGCAGATTGATGTGGGATGTCACGGGCATTCAACACCAACCGAAAATCTGGAATATTCTTGACAAGCAAATCGCCATCCGAATCGTAAAGGACACCGCGCAGCGCTGGCGTCATGACTGTACGAATACGGTTGCCTTCTGCTTGCGACAGCAGTTGATCCCCATGCCACAACTGCAAAAACCCCGCACGGCCAAGCAGAACAAGACCGAGCACAAGCGAAACAATGAATACAAGCCGCATGGGGTACTGCTCCGCAAGTCCAACTAAGCGCGCGTGCGTGTGTCCAAACGGCACCTCATCAATCGACGGCTGTAGGCGACGAATCGCCAACCCACGCTGGAGACGCTTTGCGTAGAGTGCAAATGGATCTCGACTCATAGTGTTGAGTGGACAAAACGATGTCGGAACAACACCGTGCTGGCATACACCACAGACACTAAGCCCGCATGGATCACGGCCTGTAACAGGCCAATACGAAGGAGATGCCACACGGCGACATTCAGATCTGGGCTCACAGCCCCAATGGTTTGTACAACGCGGATGAACAACAGAATAAGTAGATGGTACACGGCGGTCGCCACAATCGTATGGACAACGACAGTATGAATTGCGCGATCTTTCAAAATCATCTCTTGCGAAAAGCTCACAAAGGATAGACTCAGCAACAGTGCACTGGTCATCACACCAAACGGCAAAGCGGAGTGGAGATCGATGATAACTCCACCAATACCTCCAAGCAGGAGTGCGCGTTCAGGGAATCCGAACAGCAACAAAATCACAGAAAAAAACAGAATCGGATGTACGATCCACGACAATGGAAGTGAAAACCATAGAGACACGGTGATGCTACTGAAGAGGAGTACACCGCACACCCAAGCCAACTCCTGTATCACACGTTTCATGGGAGTACGACAGAAACAATAAAAATATCCGAGGGCGAAAACAGTGGGGTCAATGACGCTTGTTGAAAGAGTGACCCTTGTGTATTTAGAATTTCCTTCACCTGCCCAATCACTAATCCCAGCGGCACAAGTGGGTCAGCGCCATTCGTCACCACAATATCACCGACAGAAATGACATCAAGTTGTGGAATGAATTCCATAAACAGCGAAATATTATGCTCCCCGCGGACAACTCCTGGACTCTGCGCAAGATTCTGTAGGCGCGCATTCAATCGAGAGTCATAACTCGTCGTCAGCAAGACCTCGGCAGCGTGATCACTCGCGGCCTGGATCGTACCAACCACAATACCGTTATCAACAATCACCGGCATACCCTCGGCAATTCCATCTGCTCGACCGCGATTGATCATGAGTGATTGTGACAGTTGCTCTGTTGATCGACTGGTCACGCGAGCCGTCACTGCCGTGAGCGAACGCTCCTGCAAAAACTGCACTTGCTTTTCGAGCAGCTGTGCCTCGTCAACAACAGTCTGCAAATGGGCAATGGTCACTGTTGACTCCTGTTGTTTCTTCTCCAGTTCTTCAATGCGCTGAATCAACTCTTCTGTTGAACGTGTATTCAAATCCTGCCGACGTTGTGATGTGAGGCCCTGGCTTGCACGGTATAACTGCGTCTGCAACGGTTGGATGATGCGCAGAATCATATTTTCGACCGGGGCACCAATACCGGTATAATGCACAAGAAGAATCCCAACACCAACCGCTATCGCGATGACTCCGATGCGTCGTTTGCGTTGTCCACGTGGATATCCCATGGAGCACCCTCTTTAGAGCAAATCCGTCTGCTGGGTCACAAACAACTCCTTTGATGACTCAATATCTTCCAAGACAATACCCGTTCCGCGCACAACAGCCGTCAGCGGGTCATCAATGATTCTCACCGGGATCGATATTTCCTCAGAAATTTTCTTATCGAGTCCGCGCAGCAGAGCAGTCCCGCCGGAGAGTGCAATCCCCCGTTCATAGATATCCGCAACGAGTTCAGGTGGTGTATTTTCAATGACCAGTTTCACATTATCAACCATTGCACTCATCGATCGAGACATCGCCTGCCGCAAATGATGACTATTGATCATGATCTCACGGGGCAAGCCGGAGATCAGGTCCCGCCCACGAATCGATGCTTCGATCACCTCATCTTTTTCATGAACAGAGCCAATCGAGATCTTCGCTTCTTCTGCTGTTTTCTCACCGAGAAGGATATTAAAATGGTCACGAATATAGTTGATGATATTCTTGTTGAGATCATCACCACCCAAGCGAATCGACCGCCAAGAGACAATCCCGCCAAGTGAAATCACAGCGATCGACGTTGTTCCTCCACCGATATCCACCACCATGTTTCCCGTTGAATCTTGAATGGGAATGCGCGCACCAATAGCGGCCGCCATCGGTTCAGCAATCAAATGCACTTCTCGAGCGCCCGCACTGATCACGGCATCCTCAACAGCCTTACGCTCTACCTCAGTCACATCCAATGGAATCGCGATGACCACGCGCGGCCGCGGCAAAATGGAAAACGTTTCACGATGCACTTTGTCAATAAAGTACTTGAGCATTTTTTCTGCAACTTCAAAATCTGAAACCACGCCATTCACCAACGGTTGAGCAGCAACAATATGCGGAGGTGTTTTGCCCAGCATAAACTTCGCTTCATGACCAACCGCAATGATATGATCATGGCGAGTGTTGATGGCGACAACAGATGGCTCGTTAATGACAATGCCTTTATCTTTCACATACACCAAGGTATTACTGGTGCCAATATCAATCCCAAGGTCTTTGGAAAATGGTGCGAAAAGTGATTTGAACATAACAAAAGAGTTTTTCTAGTCTACTGATCCACTGCCACGCTGTCAATAGACTGAATACTTTTCGTGTTCAGGCTGTAGAATGAGAACTATGATGACAGTTGCGCAATGTCCTTCCAGGTGACAAGCAAAATCAATAAAAGCAACATCATGAATCCCGCACTGTGGATCGCCGCCTCAATGCGCTGACTCACCGGCTTGCCTTGAATCTTCTCAATCACGGCAAACGCCATGCGGCCACCATCGAGTGCGGGGATGGGAAGAAAATTAAAGATGGCCAAATTGACAGACAGCAGTGCAGCAAACTGAATCAAGTAGACGAAGCCTAATTCTGCAACGCGTTTTGTCATGACCGCAATGCCCACTGGGCCTGCCAAGTCTTGCGTCACTGTTCCGGTTGTAAAAATCGTTTTCAGCAAGTCACCCAACGAAACAAAAATCTGCCCAATCATCACCACAGTAAGCCGACTGCCGAGCCAAAAAGATTGATACCATGGGTAGCGGGCCTCCACAACTTCTTCCATGCCAACTCCGATGCCAATAAACGTCTGGTCATCACGCTGAATTTCTTGCGGTGTCACGCGGATCGTATAGGACTCGCCACTCAAGCGTCGCAACTGTACTTCTACTTCGGATGCGGGATCCTTCGAGAGGAAGGCTTGTACATCTTCGATGCGCGCGGCGGAAGAGTCTCCATAGCGCTCCAAAACATCCCCTGGCTGAATACCCGCCTGTGCCGCAGGGCTGTCTGCGAGAACCTGGGAGATCACAATAGAAGAATCGCTGATCATGGCTCCAGGTTCTGTTGCCGCACGTGGAGTCTCAAAACCAATGCCAAAGGCGAACGAAAACAAAACAATTGCGACTGCGATATTCATTCCAATACCCGAAAACAAAATAAGTAATTTTCGCCAAAATGGTTTAC
>SBBP01000079.1 GCA_005239655.1 Candidatus Microgenomatus auricola
CCTCGCGGAGGTGGCCAGGAGCAACATCTCCGTCGCGCGCACCGCCTGCGTCGGCGCCATCGAGGCCGGCCACTGCAGAGCGGTGGTGCAGGTTTCCTAGAACTCGAGATCACGGGTTCTCTTTTTTTATACTGTGTCGATACCGATGCCCTCAGGCCTTCTTTTTTCATGCCACGCACGCTACCATGTAGGGAGACACGTGACACCAAAAGACAACCGCATCGTATATACCGATACATTGGCGTACCACTCTTGCATGGATAGCACTGCACTCTTTACGCAGAACTACCGCCAGCATATCAACGAGATCCATCGATATGTCTACTTTGCTGTGCGCCAACATCGCGAAACGGCCGAGGATCTCACGGCGACCATCTTCACCAAAGCCTGGCAGTCTCATCAGTCGTTTGATCCAGAACGCAGTTCATTCCGCACATTCCTGTTTCGCATCGCACGCAATACGGTGATTGATCACTACCGAGTACATCAGGATATCGCAGATTTGGAAGCGGCAGCAGAACTGTCACAACCCGTTCGCACGCAGAACGAGATTGACGCAGTGCTGTTCTGGAAGTGTGCAGCACAACTCTTGCCTGCTGATGCCTATGAAATGCTCATTCTCAAGTACCGCGCGGAACTCAGTCTGCAAGAAATTGCGGAAATCACCGGTCGCTCTACAAACGCAATCAAATCTCTTCTCAAACGCAGCCGAGCTCTACTAGTTGATTACTACGCATCATAACGCCTATGCTATTCAACGCGCACAAAACGCACAAAGCAAAAAAACAGGTTGACCGTTTTCTCGCCGCACCAATCACTGGTGAAGAAGCAGGCGTTGAATTACAAAAACAGATTATCAATACCATTGAACATGCACCGATGGAACAACCAACTCCCGCACCACAACCTCTGCTTCCACCGCAACCCCCACGTGCAGAAAACAGACTGCGACCGTGGCACGCCTTTGTTCCTATCGCAGGTATAGCGGTAGCCGTCTTTGCCTTTGTGTTGACGATGCAGCGTGAGGAAAAAATAGATACCACGATCTCACTCGCAAGGGCAGAACTGGGCACATTTGCATCAGCGGAAGAATTTTCTACCTACCTTGCCAAAGGGGACCAGGCGAATGCAGGATTTTTAGCACGCGATTTTGTCATGCAAGCAGCGGAAGTTTTTGATCAAGGGGATGACAGGGTGATAATGAGTTCTGAGTCATCGCTTGCATCGGGGTATTCGAAAGTCGCGCCAACCAGCGATCCAGAACGTTTCTCATCAACAAATGTGCAAGTGCAGGGCATCGATGAGCCAGACAGTGTCAAAACAGATGGAACGAATCTGTTCATCTCGCCGGAAACCTATGGGTACCGAAGGTTAGATTTTGTGGAAATCGAAGAAGACAGCAAGATCGCCGCGCCGCAAGAAGCGCGGACATTCGACATTCGTGCATTACCAGTCAGCGATATTACTACAGAAAATATCATCGACAAAGGCGGCGAATTGTTGCTTGTCGACAATACATTACTCGTATTTGGCACAAGCTCCGTTGCCGGATATGATGTGTCTGAAAAAACAGCCGAAAGAAAGTGGGAATACGAATATGGTGAGAACACGGGCTACTTTACAGCTCGACTCATTGACTCGACGGTCTATCTCGTCACATCCACATACGTTTCCCCGAGCAGTTCATGCCCGATCGTCGCGTTAAAGAAAGTTGATCAAAACGCAGCCGAAGTGCGATGTGACCGAATCTACCATCCCATTGCGCCAACGCCAGTTGATACAGCGTATACAATCACCAAGTTCGATGCGGCAACTGGTGTTGTGCAAGACACGGTTGGGTTCACCGGTGGATACGCAACGATCGTCTACATGTCACCAACGTCGATCTATCTCACCTACAACATCGAAGTGGATTCGCTCGCGGTGATGGAGAAGTTTTTGAACTCACCCGATGTGCGCGATGTGGTGGGTGATGATGTTCGCAATCGTTTGGTAGAGTTACAAACGTACGATCTTTCTGAGGGCGCAAAAATTTCGGAGTTGATGCTCGCAATCGGTGAAAAGTTTGCCGCCATACCAGAAGACCAATTGGAGGAGCGCGGCGAAAAATTTGAGGAGGCATCACAAAGATACGCCGAGGAGCACAAACGCGAATTGCAGCAAACCGGCATCGCACGGTTTGATTTGGATTCGCTTGATTTGGCTGCAACCGGCACTCTGCCAGGCGAGCCGCTCAACCAATTCTCGCTCGACGAATACGAAAATCACTTGCGCCTGACCACAACTGTCGGTGGCTCATTCATACCGCTCCTCGATCCAACCGAAAGCGTGAACGACCTCATTATTTTTGATGCCGATCTCAAACAGGTGAGTACCGTGCAAGACCTTGGAAAAGGGGAGCGCATCTACTCTACGCGTTTTGTCGGCGATGTTGCCTACATGGTGACATTCAGACAGATTGATCCGTTCTTCGTGTTTGATCTTTCTGACTCCAAAAACCCACGTGTGCGTGGTGAACTCAAAATTCCGGGTTTCTCATCCTATCTGCACCCGATTTCCGAAACACGCGTACTCGGTATCGGTCAGGAAGATGGACAAGTAAAAGCAACTCTCTTCGATGTGTCGAATCTCGACGAACCAAAAGAACTCTCCACACTCAAAATCGAAAACGCGTTCTGGACAGAAGTGCAGAATACACACCATGCGTTTTTGCTTGATGCCGACCGCCAGATTTTCTTCATGCCTGCCGATCAAAAGGGATATGTCATCAGCTATGAGGGCGATACACTCATGTTCAAAAAAGAAACAAGCGGCGTCCAAGCCACGCGCGCCGTCTACATC
>SBBP01000084.1 GCA_005239655.1 Candidatus Microgenomatus auricola
ATGGCAAACCCCGCAAGAATCAATCCGCTGGAGGCGAAACTTCCTGTCGTCAGGGCATAGAGTTGAAGGGACTGTGTAAATCCACAAGGGAGGAAAAACGTTGCGCCGCCAAGGAGCATCGGAGCTCCCCACTGTTTTTTTCCTTCAGCACCAACAATGCGCCGACCGATCGCCTTTGGCATACGTGGCATGAACCTCATCAGCCACTGCGGGGCGATATGAAGCATCTCAAGCCCCATGACGAACATGTACACGGCGGCAAGAAGCGTCAGTCCTCCAGTCACCAGTGGTGAAAACGTGAATACCGTTCCGAGAAGCCCAATTAGTCCGCCAAAGAGACCATAGGAGAGTATGCGACCTGCGACGAAGAGTCCGACTGGCTTCATTCGCTGTATTGGAGAGGCAAGACCATAACGTTCACGGAATTTCCCTGCGCTGGAAAGGAGCAATCCGCCGGAAACGGCGAGACAGGACGATGTGCCAGCAACGAGCCCAAGGACGAGAGCCGCAGCAAATGTTACAGTGCTGCCGATAGAGGTCTGCAACCCGAAAACGCCAAGCGCGTCGAACAACGACCATACAAGAAAAACGAGGGCAAAGATGCCAATCAATCGTGCGAACGATGGGCGTTCTGGTGCCGCAGTGCTCGGTGTCTGATGAGCGTTCTTCTTCTCGTGAAGACCGCGCACGACATATGTGCCGTCCGAGGCTACAGTACTTTTCAATGCATCGAGATCGAAAGAACACCCATCATGACAGACGATCTTTGCCGTGCCGTTAGGTGCATTGACATCAACCTTTTTCACCCAAGGTAATGTGGAAAATTTGCGCTCGATCGTGATCTCACAGCTGCGACAGGTCATGCCATCGACATAGACCTGAGCTTCGTTCAGCACTTTTGGATGACCTGATGCTTCTACAGAAAACCCGGCTGCGTTCAGCTGTTGGATTAATGAATCCTGAATGGAAATGTCATGCACGTCAATTTCTGCACGACCTTTCCACGTATCGACGCCAATGACTCCAGACACTGATCGAACCAGTGTCTCAAATTCCTCGGCGTTATTTTTTTGGAGATTTGCAACGTAGAGTGTAATGAGCATAAACAATAATCAGATAATAAAACCACACAAAGGCGCTCAACGGCTTTTGCTTGGTTTTTTAATCACGTATCACGACAGTCGCCAACTGCCGGTGAAGCAATAATCGCGCTATGCCGCGATCGCTTCTATTCAATATCGCGGTGTACCGACCTCTGGAAATACTGAACAGAAAAACCGCCGCCACGATTAGCGTAAAGACAAATTGAACGATGCCTGGGGCTGAAGAGGAACCAAGAGTAGAGGCTACCTGAAGACAGTGAGCGACACAATCCATTCCGTTCACCGCACCGGATCGAACATCAGAACACGATTCGATTGCACATGTTCCCATCGCCATCATGTGATCACTATGGTCCATAAAAGACATACCGCCAAAAGAAGGTCCAATGGCTACAACAATAATGATGAGTAATAGGCTGATGTACTGACGCATAGTGTCAGTATGAGTATACCACAAATTCAGCCATTCTACAAAAACACGGCTTATTCTGAAACGGCTGTCTCTTTGTTTACATTTGCAGCCACGACTGCCTTAATGCGGCGCTGGCCAGCGGCAATGGATTTTTCGCCAGTGATCGTAAACTCGCCAATCTCGCCGGTGTGTTCAACGTGGGGACCGCCGCAGATTTCGCGAGAGAAATTTTGATTGCCATCGCCAACCGAATAGACTTTGATTTTGTTTCCGAGCCGTGCATATTCGTCGTCAAAATAACCGATTGCGCCGGACTGTTTCGCTTCTTCCATCTCCATTTCCTTCCATGAGACCGGCAAATCCTTGCTGATCTGCTCATTCACAATGTCCTGAATACGTTGTTTTTGTTCTTCAGTGAGCTTGTCAGGATAGTTAAAGTCAAATCGTAAGCGTTCGGGAGTGATATTTGAACCTTTTTGCTGCACCCGCTCGCCAAGAACGATCTTCAACGCTTTATGCAACAAGTGCGTTGCGGTGTGCAGACGGCGTGATTCAATGGAGTGATCCGCCAATCCGCCTTTGAATTTCTTTTCTGCACCAACGCGTGACATCTTCTGGTGCTTTTCGTATTCGCGATCAAACGACATTTCGTCCACAGTGGCTCCGCGTTCTCGCGCGAGCTCGTTCGTCATTTCCAATGGAAATCCGAATGTGGAAAACAACATGAATGCATCTTCGCCCGAAATACTCTGCGGATCTTTTTGGATGATTTTTTCAAATTCTTTTAAGCCGTGATCGAGTGTTGCCTGAAATTTCAACTCCTCACGATTGAATGCATCGATAATGCGCTGCTGGTTTTGTCGCAGTTCCGGATATGCCTCGCCATATTCGGAAATAATCACGTTCGCAATTTCCGCGATGAACGGCCGATCGATGCCAATCCGTTTACCTTCACGGATGGCACGGCGCATCAACCGGCGCACAATGTATCCCTGATCGACATTCGACGGTTCAACACCAAAGGGATCACCGATAATGAACGTCGCGGTCCGCATGTGGTCAGCAATAATGTGCATGGGTCGTTTATTCTCGGCATAGGGAACGCCAGCGATTTTTTCGACTTTCGATATGATCGGCGTGAACAAGTCGGTCTCGAATACATTTTCTTTTTCCTGCACCATCACCGCTAATCGTTCCAAACCCCAACCCACATCCACATTTTGACGCGGTAATTTTTCAATGCCGCCCTTGCCATCTTGGACGAACTGCATAAACACATCGTTGCCGATTTCCACAACCTTTCCTGCTTCGTTTGCGGCAACGAATTCGTCGTGCGTCATGTCGCCTAAGCGTCCGGACACATCATAAAAAATTTCTGTATCTGGGCCGCATGGACCAGTATGGCTCGGCAAATCCCAAAAATTGTCTGCGCGACCCAAAAAGTAGATACGATTTTCTGGCATGCCGGCTTCTTTCCAATAGCCTGCAGCTTCTTCGTCTTTTGGAATATTCCCCTCGCCTGCAAAACACGTGACATACATTCTTTTCGGGTTCAACCCAAAACCGTATTCCGTATTCGTCATCAATTCGTATGTCCAGGAAATCGTTTCTTTCTTGAAATAATCACCAAGACTCCAGAAGCCGAGCATTTCAAAAAACGTGAGATGACGATTGTCGCCCACTTCTTCCAAATCGCCCGTCCGCACACATTTTTGTGCATCGGCCAAACGTGTACCAGCGGGATGCGGCTCTCCCATTAAAAATGGCACTAACGGATACATCCCACTATTGGTGAACAGCAGCGTGGGATCGTTTTCAGGAATTAATGAACTCGACGGGATGATGGCATGACCGCGATTCTTGAAAAAATCGAGAAAACGGCGACGAATTTCGTGAGCACTTAAAGACGAAGAAGGCATAAAATCAGTTATAAATACGCATCAGAGAATACCATATTTTGTACGGATCACAAAACTGGTGTAGAGTAATTATACGCATTATGCGTAAATGGATTGGGGGGTCAAATCATGCTTCTGACCGTGGAGAAGGGCGCAATGGATCCGGGTACGCTCCGATTCGCAGAAGAACGGGGGGACGACCGTATCGTGATGCCGCTCGTTCTGAATGAGGGGCAACGGCGGCAACTGAATTCGCTTCTTGCAACCGAGGAGGGGCGTGATCTTCTC
>SBBP01000123.1 GCA_005239655.1 Candidatus Microgenomatus auricola
AATGAATGGGATGACTCCAGCTCAAAAGCTCTCTTCTGTCTATCTCTCAAAAATCCTCTCTTATCCACAATTGGTAACTGGATCTCTGCAACAGTACACTCGTTGACATCTGAGCGAAATCTCGTAATAGTTGTTGTGGAGGCCAAAGTGCCTCTTTCGTATCACTGCATGCTGGAGGACGTGATGACGTTCGACTGGAGCACCTACCTCTCAGTGCTGACCTATCGGTACGGTTCCAAAGACATGCGTGAGCTCTGGTCCGAGCTCACGAAGGAGCGTCTGCGTCGCCGTGTCTGGTCCGCATGGGCTGCAACGCTTTGCGAGATCGGTCTCGTCACCGCTGACGAGCTGCGCGATCTCGAGGCGCACACGGACGACGTGGACATCGACCAGATCGCTGCGATCGAGCGCATGGTCACAAAGCACGATGTTCAGGCAGCGATAGAGGCGTTCCGTCAACAGTGCCCCATCGGTGGCGGCAAAATCCACCTGGGCATGACGAGCGAGGACACCACCTGCAACCTCGACATCATCCGCATGCGGAACGCGATGCGCATCCTCGTCGACAAGCTGCGGGCGGTACTGGACAACTTCGCCCGCGCGTGTCGAATGTACGCCGACCTGCGATGTGCTGGCTGGACTCACATCCAAGCGGCAACGCCGACCACGTACGGCCACCGGCTGGCTGAACGTGCGCAGGTGTTTCTGGAGGAATTCGACGACCTCCAGAGGATCCTCGCGTCGCGCCTACGGCCGAAGGGCCTCAAGGGTTCCTCCGGTGCGCGGAGCAGCTTCATCGGACTCATGGAGCCCACAGGTGCCAGCATGGACGAGCTCGAACGCACCTTCCTGGCCAAGCTCAACCTGCCAGAGGCGTACCTGGTGACCGGACAAACCCATCCGCGGGACCAGGAGCTCGAGCTGATGCAGGCGCTTGCGCGACTCGCGGCTACGATCCACAAGTTCGCGTTCGACATGCGCATCCTCATGAGCTCGCCGTTCTCGGAGATCGGAGAGCCCGAGAAGCAGGGTGGTTCATCCGCCATGCCCTGGAAGATCAATCCGATCCACTGGGAGAACATGGGGTCACTTGCGCGCATGGTCGAGGCGTACAGCCACGTCGCGTGGATGAATGCGGGCATGGCCGTGCTCGAGCGCTCGCTCGACGACTCGGCCAACCGTCGCATCTTCATCCCCGAGGCGTTCCTGATCTGCGATGAGCTACTCATCCGCCTCAATCGCATGACGCGCGACCTCGTGATCCGCGAGGACGTGACGGCGGCGAACCTGCGTACCATGGGCGCCTTCCTCGGTCTCGAGGGGTTGCTGATGGTGCTGGTGCGCGATCACGGGTTCGACCGTCAGCAGGCGCATCACCTCATCCGAGAGGCAGCGCTGGAGGCACTCGTCGGGCGCGTGATCACGAGCGAAGCTGCTGCGGAGCAGTTGCTGCTCGGTCTCACCCAGCGATTCGCTCACGTCATGGAACGCACCGCGATCGAGAGCATCATCGACGAAGCGTCCAAGAACGTCGGCGACGCCCCAGCGCGGACGCTGAAGGTCGCGGCGCAGATCGAAGAGCGACTACAGTCTACCTAGGGGGTGTGGTAGGCTCTTTTTTTTCCTTGACTGAACACACGCAGAATGGTATGTTGCTGCCTGCATTTTGGGTCGTTAGCTCAGGTGGTAGAGCAATTGCCTTTTAAGCAAATGGTCGCTGGTTCGAGTCCAGCACGACCCACACAAATATGTCCGACGGAGGTGAGGAACCCACAAAAGGAGAAATCGTTCGCAAAGCAGTGACTGTTGCGGTCTGCGTTTTTTTCTTTGCCATTGTTCTCTTTATTGCTGCTGTTATTCTGATCGCCAAATTTGCAACGAAGCATCCAGGCGCGCCGGGATCGTAAAACAGTTGATTGTGGCTCCAAAAGACAGTACACTGTGACGTATGACAGATCGACACACGTACCACGCTCTTTCGATTGAGGAGTCATTTGCCGCAGTGCATTCCGCGTCGACGGGACTCACCAGCACCGAGGTAAAAACCCGACTGCAGGAATACGGTCCCAACACCCTTCCAGAACCAAAGCGCGCGACATGGTTTTTTTTGTTATGGAAACAGTGTTCGAGTTTCTTGATCGTCATTCTCCTCGTCGCGGTCGTCGTCAGCTACGCACTCGGCGATCATCAGGATGCGTGGATTATCTTCGCCGCGGTTTTACTGAACGTCATCGTTGGATTCGCACAGGAGTATCGAGCGGGGCAAGCGCTGGCGGCATTGCGCAGAGTGATTTCTCTGCAGGCGAAGGTTCGACGTGATGACAAAGAAGAATTAATCGATGCGAAGCTGGTTGTTCCCGGCGATGTGATTCTGCTCGCTGCGGGCGATACCATACCGGCCGATGCGCGGCTCTGTACCGTCTCTGAATGTGAAGTGAACGAATCGGCGCTGACCGGCGAGTCCACACATGTGGTCAAACAGTTGGAATCTGTGCACGCCAGCGCAACCGTAGGGGACCGCAGCAATATGGTCTTTACCGGTACAACGGTTATGAAGGGTTCAGCAGAAGCGGTGGTCGTTGCAACAGGGGTTGCAACCGAAGTCGGACACATCGCCGACCTCATTCACCGCACGCGCGACGAAGATACGCCGCTGCAGAAGAAGCTGGATGTATTTGCGCGCCAAGTGGGGATTACAGTGCTGGTGGTGTGTGCAGTGATTCTTGCCGCTGGTCTTGCGTTTGGAATGCCGTTTGTTTCGATTTTTACGACTGCAGTTGCAATTGCGGTTTCTGCGATTCCGGAAGGTCTCGTGGTCGCCGTCACTATCATTCTTGCGATTGGCATGCAGCGAATTTTGAAACGCAATGCATTGGTGCGTAATTTGCAAGCGGCAGAGACGTTGGGGTCCACAAGCGTCATCTGCACGGACAAAACGGGCACCATTACCGAAGGCAACATGAAAGTGGTTTCGTTGGTGACGCATGATTACCATTTTCGAGATTTGCACCAAGTCGAGCGACACGATGTGAAGGGGTTGGAAGAACTGGTGTTTGCCTTGAATATCGGCATGCTTTGCAATGACGCCCATGTGATGCCGGGCGAGTCACCGATGGAGGAGTTGGTGATTGTGGGGAATTTTACTGAGCGGGCACTACTGGCAGCCGCTGTACAAATTGGTTTGGATCAAAAGAAACTGAATCACGACGAGCCGCGCATTCGCAGCATTCCGTTTAACTCCACAACTAAGTTCATGGCCACGTTGCACCAGCATCCGAAAGCGGGCCGACGTATTTATGTGAAGGGGGCTCCAGAGAATGTAGTGGCGATGTGTACGCAGATTCGCACGGGCGCATCAGCACAACGGTTTACTGCAAAGCAACGCCAGGAGTTCGAAAAGAAGGCGATGGAATACTCTGCGCAGGGTTTGCGGATTCTGGCACTGGCGTACAAAGATGTCCCAAAGCAACAGGAGACACTCCGTGTTGAGGATTGCGACGAGATGACATTTGTGGGTTTTGTGGCAATTCAGGATCCATTGCGAAAAGGGATGCAGGAGATTTTTGCACGAACGCGTTCTGCCGGCATTACGACGGTGATGATCACGGGCGACCATAAGCTGACTGCACAAGCGATTGCGAAACAACTGGGTCTGCCGACAGCGGAGGAAAATATTTTGGAAGGCGAGCGACTGCATCAAATGACACAAGAGGAATTGAATGCGATTGTGGAGCATGTTTCTGTCTATGCCCGCGTTTCTCCAGAAGACAAACTCAATATTATTCGTGCATGGCAGTCCAAGGGCAAGGTGGTCGCCATGACGGGTGACGGTGTGAACGATTCGCCGGCGCTGAAAGCGGCAAACATCGGTATTGCGTTGGGTGCGGGCACGGACGTCGCAAAAGAGGTTTCAGACATGGTGCTTCTTGATAATCGTTTTGAGAGTATTGTTGCTGCCGTCGAGGAGGGTCGAGGGATTTTTGATAATATTCGGAAAGTCGTGTTGTATCTCGTCTCTGATTCGTTTTCGGAAGTCGTTCTGATTTCGCTCTGCTTATTTCTTACTCTGCCAATGCCGCTCGCTGCCGCGCAAATTCTATGGATCAATCTTGTCGCTGACGGTTTGCCAAACATCGCACTGACATTGGAGCCAAAAGAGAAAGGTATTATGAAAGAGCCACCACGCTCTCCGAAAGAACCGGTCGTCAACCGTGAGATGCGAATACTCATTATGACCATCTCAGTGTTTACTGCCTGTGTGAATCTCATTGTCTTTTTGTACTATCTTCGGGTGCAGTCGAATTTACCGTTAGCGCAGACAATTGTGTTTACAAACCTTGCGATTGACTCCCTCCTCTATGTATTTTCTGTTCGCTCGTTGCGTCGCACACTGTTTGACCGTAACGTGTTCCAAAACCCGTGGCTTATTGTCGCGGTGAAGACTGCACTCGTGGTCCAGCTGGCTGCAGTGTATTTGCCGCCTCTACAGCGTGTGTTAGGTACCGTTGCGCTCGGCTGGTCGGAGTGGGGCGTGGTCGTGAGTGTGTCGATCACTGTGATTGCAGTGTTCGAATTCACCAAATTTTTATTTCGATTCTTTAGCAAGAAACCACAATTCACATGAACATCACCCAAGAACATATTTTCCAGAAGAAACAGCAGTTGCAACAGGAAATCGTTGACTATGAACGGCAGTTGCGCGAACAGATGGCGCACCAACAGCAGACCACTGATATTGAACAGCTTGCGAAGTCGATTTTGGAGTACAATGAAATTGAGCGAAACATTGAAGATCGTGCTCATGTGTTCTCACTGCTTTCTTCTCCACCGGAATCGTTGTTGAGTCCCTATGTGAAGTCTGAACTGTTTTCGTATTTCGTTTCGGCGGAAACAGTCGGTCCAGAGTTGGTGAATTTTTTGGTCGACGAAACGTTGATGCAAGTTCGTGCGTTGATTCAATCTGGGGAAGACGATTCGGTGGATTTGATTCAGGCGGAGTTTAAGGAGTACGTTTTGCCAGGGAAAATCATTGCTGAGCGGTTTGACGAGATTGAGCCGCTCGTGGAAGAGATGAATCGCTACTGCACAGTGGTCGATGCGCAGTACAACCCTGCGAGCGCACAAGCCGTTGTGCGGTATGCGTTCGAAATCGCACTGAATGCCGATATTCGTCTCGACCCACTCATTCACGCACTTCGTGAACTGCCGCTCAAAGTACTCAACGAAGCCGACCGGGCGCTACTCCTCGACCATGTTGAGGAGCGGTTGGGGACGTTGCGTTTTGAACAGGCCAGAAAGCATCAGGTGGCGATGGAGCGTGCCGTGAAAATCCTGGAGCGACGAGAGGGCGAAGATGAAACGGGGCGGACGCCGTTCGTTGATGAAGAGGAGTAAATTTGATATACTCGGACGCGTTATTTTTGACGATGGCGTATGCATACAATGATTGTTGATTTTTCTACTCACGTCGGGGAGGAGGTGATGCTGAACGGTTGGGTTTACAA